>CALAUK010000128.1 GCA_937892135.1 uncultured Clostridia bacterium
TGACCTAATTTTTCTGCTCCGCCGTAATGCGCGTCCTGAAGATGCGCCGGAATAGGTCCAACATCTTTTGAGTTTATTTCAGCCATAGCGGCATCTATTGCATTTATCGCAGAATTTGATTTAGGCGCAGTAGCCAAAGTTATAACCGCCTGAGAAAGAGGAATCCTTGCCTCGGGAAGCCCAAGCTGCAACGCTGAATCAACACACGCCTTAACAATAACCACCGCATTAGGATACGCAAGACCTATATCTTCCGACGCCATAACAAGTATTCTTCTGCATGCAGATATTAAATCTCCCGAAATGAGAAGTCTTGCAAGATAATGAAGAGCCGCGTCTGCATCAGAACCGCGGACAGATTTTTGAAACGCACTTAAAATATCATAATGGCTGTCTCCGTCTCTGTCATATCGAAGAGTTTTTTTGTCCGTTGCCTGCAAAACTGTGTCGGCTGTTACAAAAACGCTTCCTTTTTCATCAGGCAAAGTGGAAAGCACACAAAGCTCCAGAGAATTAAGCGCTTTTCTTACATCTCCGCCCGAAAGCGAGGCTATATGCTCCAAAACACCCTCTTCGCAGGAAACATTAATATTTTCACTTAGCTTTAAAAGTCCCCTTCCCAAAGCCTTTTTTATTTCAGGGGGCTCAACGCTTTTAAACTCAAACACATTAGAGCGTGATAAAACGGCATTATAAATATAAAAATACGGGTTTTCCGTTGTTGATGCAATCAGCGTAATCTGCCCGTTTTCTATAAACTCCAAAAGCGACTGCTGCTGTTTTTTATTAAAGTTTTGTATCTCATCTAAATATAACAACACTCCGTTTTCGCTGTCAAAAGCGCCCAAATCCGATATAATGGCGCGAATGTCTGACACCGATGCCGTAGTAGCGTTAAGCTTATATAGTTTTTTTCCTGTTTTTGATGCGATAATATTTGCAACCGTTGTTTTTCCCGTTCCGCTCGGACCATAAAAAATCATATTAGGAATTTTTCCACTCTCTAAAAGACGGTACAAAAGCTTGTCTTTTCCTAAAATATGCTTCTGCCCTACTACCTCATCTATGTTTTTTGGTCTTATCAAATCTGCCAAAGGTGATGT
>CALAUK010000129.1 GCA_937892135.1 uncultured Clostridia bacterium
TTATGCAACCTTTTACTATATGAAGGCTTGCTATCCATATCTTAAGGAAAGCCAGGGAAGCATTATTAACTTTGCATCAGGTGCAGGTCTTTTTGGAAACTACGGTCAGTGTTCATACGCTGCAGCTAAAGAGGCAATAAGAGGCCTTTCAAGAGTTGCCGCAACTGAATGGGCAAAAGACGGAATTAACACAAATATCGTGTGTCCGTTAGCTTGGACTGCTCAGCTTGAAAACTTTAAGTTAGCGTATCCTGAAGCTTTTGACGCAAATGTAAAAATGCCTCCCGCAGGTCACTACGGAGATGCTGAGCTTGAAATAGGAAGAGCATGTGTTGCGCTCGCTTCTCCCGATTTTAAATATATGAACGGTGAAACTATCACCTTAGAGGGTGGTATGGGTCTTAGACCATAAGAATGAAAAGGTGCCTTGAGCACCTTTTTTTCTTGACTTAACAGGCAGTGTATGTTAAAATAAAAGTTAAGAATTAAGGAAGAGTGAATAGCAGATGACAGGTTGGCTTGTGGTTAACAATTTTATAGATTCAGCTAAGTTTTCTGAGCTTTATGCATTTTTGGAAAATTCAGCAAAACGCCACGGAATTAAGCTTTTGATTAAAAAAACGGGAGAGCTTATGAGCGTTTATGAAAAGGATATGCGCTTACCTGATTTTGTGCTGTTCTGGGATAAGGATATTATTTTAGCAAAAAGGCTTGAGATGATGGGTGCAAGAGTTTTTAACTCGTCTTCTGCAATCGAGATTTGCGACAACAAAGCACTTACTGCAATTAAGCTTAAAGAGCTTAATATCCCAACTCCTAAGACGTATATTGCGCCTAAAACCTTTGAAAGTGTAGGCTATAACTCAAAAGAATTTTTAGCTTTGTCGGGCGAGGACTTAGGCTTTCCTATGATTATTAAAGAAAGCTTTGGCTCGTTTGGTCAGCAGGTATACCTTGCAAATGATTTTTCCGAGGCGGAAAAAATTATAGATAAAATAGGCTCAAAGGAATTTATAATGCAGGAATTTATTTCGTTTTCTTCGGGCCGTGATGTGAGGGTAAATGTAGTAGGTGACAAAGTAGTCTCATGTATGCTTCGAAAAAGCGTTACAGGGGACTTTAGGTCTAACATTTCAAACGGCGGAGTTATGGAAAAGTTTAAATTAACCTCAAACATCGAAGAGCTTGCAGTAAATACTTGCAAAGGCCTAGGACTTGATTTTGCGGGAGTAGACGTTTTGTTTTTGCCTGACGGAAAGAATATGATTTGCGAGGTTAACTCAAACCCCCATTTTAAGAGTTCATTTGACTGCACTGGAATTGATGTTTCGGACGAAATTATAAAGCATATAAAAACGAGGTGTGCTAATTGACAGGCTGGCTGATTTACGGAAAAAAAGAGGCGGAGAAAAACAAGTGGTTTATCTCTGAGCTTTTAAAATATGCAAAGGAAAAAGATATTCTTTTAGAAATGGTGTATGCCGAGGAAATTCAGGCGGGAATTAACGGGAAAAGAGTTGTTTTTGTAAACGGCGAGGAAAGGAAATTCCCCGATTTTGCATTAAACCGAAGCATTTTTCCTTTCTTAAGTAAGTTTTTAGAAAACGCTGGCGTTAAGGTTTATAACAGCTCATTTGTCGCAGAGATTTGTAATGACAAAAGAAAAACTCACGAATTTCTTTCAGACAAAGAAATTCCCATGATGGAAACATATTTTTTTGACAGGCGCTTTTTTGATTTTGAAAAAAGCCTTCCTTTAAGCTTTCCTATGATTGTTAAACCGTCAAACGGGCACGGCGGCGAGGGAATAGTTTTAGCAGAAAATAAAGACTCTCTTAAAGAGGCGGTTTTAAGCTATAAAACAGACGAATTTTTAATTCAAAAGCCCTGCTCAGATGTGGGAAAAGATATGAGAGTTTACATAATGGGAAAAACTGTTTTAGCCGCGATGCTAAGAATTTCCGAAACGGATTTTCGCTCAAATTTTTCATTAGGCGGAAGAGCGGAAAGAAAATTTCTTTCCCGCGATGAAGAAGAGCTTGTCTTAAAGGTGGCAGATTTATTTAATTTTACTTATGCGGGAATAGATTTTATTTTTGATAATGGGAAGATGGTTTTAAACGAGATTGAAGATGTTGTTGGGGCGAGAATGCTTTATGAGTATACAGACCTTGAGCCTCACAAGCTTTTAATAGATTTTATTAAAGAGGAACGAAATGGAATTTGAAGAATTAAAAAATAAGGCGCTCGGTCATTTAAGTCGCAGAAGGCATTCAAAAAAAGAGCTTAAAGATAAGCTTTTAAAGAAAACCTCAAATGAAGAAGAGATTAATGAGGTTATTTTGTGGGCGGAGGAATACGGCTTTTTAAATGATTTGGAATACGCAAGATCATATATTCTTGAAAACCAGAAAAAATATGGCATCAAAAAAATCAAATTCGAGCTTAAAAGGCGCGGAATAGATGAGTTTTTAATAGAGGATTTAATCTTTGAGATGGAAAAAACGGATGAGAGGGAAGCAATTTCAGAGCACCTTAGAAAAAAACTCCCTTTGCCTTATGATAAAAAACAGGCTGATAAGGCGATAAGGTTTTTGATTTCAAGAGGATACAGCTTTTCTGATATAAGAGGGGCGCTCTCGGAGTATGGTTTTGAAGAAGAATTTGGAGATGATGAGTTTGAGCCATAAAAAATATAAGGTTTCAGTGGCAAGCTTAGGCTGCCCTAAAAACCTTTGTGATACTGAAAATATGCTCGCTCTTCTTATGGAGGCGGGGCACGAAATTATAAATGAGCCGTCAGAAGCCGAGGTTATAATAGTTAACACATGCGCATTTATAGGAGATGCAAAAGAAGAAAGTATTAACACAATACTTGATCTGGCGGACTTTAAAACAACAGGAGCTTTAAAGTATTTAATAGTCACAGGTTGCCTTGCAGAAAGGTACAACAAAGAGATTAAAGAAGAAATTAAAGAGGTTGACGCCGTTGTCGGAACGGGCGATTTTCACAGAATAAACGACGTTTTATCTATGCTTGAAAACAAAGAAGAGGTTTGCTTTTACGGGAATGCATCTTCTTCTGTTATGGAGAATTTGCCAAGAGTTTTAACAGGAGCTGGGCATTTTGCTTATCTTAAAATTTCCGAAGGATGTGACAATAAGTGCACCTATTGCATAATTCCCCGCCTTCGCGGAAAATACCGCTCGAGGAAAATGGAGGATATTTTAGCTGAGGCTAGAGAGCTTGCTGGTGGGGGAGTAAAAGAGATAATTTTAATCGCTCAGGACACCTCGGTTTACGGAAAAGATTTAGAAAACGCAAGTTTATCTGACTTGATAAAGGAACTTGAAAAAATAGACGGAATAGAGTGGATAAGACTTCACTACTGCTACCCTGAGGGAATAGACGATAAGCTTATCTCGGCTATTAAAAATTCAAAAAAAGTAGTAAAATATCTCGATATGCCTATTCAGCACATTTCAGATTCTGTGCTTAAAAGAATGGGAAGAAAAAGCAGTGAAAGCGAGATATGTGAGCTTATTTTAAAATTAAGAAAAGAAATTCCGGATATAACAATAAGAACATCTCTTATTGTGGGCTTCCCGGGGGAAAAGGAAGAGGACTTTTCAAAGCTTTGTGAGTTTTTAGATGAGTTTAAATTAGACAGAGTCGGAGTTTTTGCGTTTTCGCGCGAGGAGGACACTGCAGCATATAAGCTTTCAGGTCAGATTGATGAGGAAGTTAAAAATAAGAGACGGGATATTTTAATGGAGAAGTGCATGATAGTTTCTCAAGAAAAAAACAAGCAGATGATTGGAAAAGAAATTGTGTGCATCTGTGATGGATTTGACGAGGAAAACTTTTTGTATCGCGGAAGAAGCGAGAAGGATAGTCCCGACATTGACTCTTGTGTGTATTTCGGAGCGGAGAGAGAAGTTTCTCCGGGCGAAATTTTAAAGGTTTTAATTTTAGATGCTGATGAATATGATTTATACGGAAAGGAAGTAAAGTTATGACAACTGCAAGCAAAATAACAATGATTAGAATATTTATGATACCTGTTTTTATAGTTTTCTTTATGCTTGGAAACTATATGAATAATGTAGGTCTTGAGATTGCGGCGCTTTTGATTTTCGTTATTGCGGCGGCAACAGACGGAATTGATGGGCACATTGCAAGAAAGTACAATCAGATAACCGATTTCGGTAAATTTGTTGATCCATTGGCAGATAAAATTCTTGTTTTATCAGCTCTTTTGTGTATGATTGAGTTTGGATGGGTAAGCTCTGTTGCAGTTATCGTGATTATTGCAAGAGAATTTATGGTAACGGGACTAAGAACTGTTGCGATGGGTTCAGGAAAGGTTATTGCAGCAGGTTTTTCAGGAAAGCTTAAAACCGTTATTCAGATTGTTACAGTAGTTTTGATTATGTTTGTAAGAGCCATTAATATAGACCAGATAGCCATTATTAATATTATTGTTAACATTGCAATTTGGCTTACAGTGTTTATAACTGTTTATTCGGGTGCTGAATATATAATACAAAACTGGAGCGTAATTGATTTTAAGAAATAAGAAAAGGTCTCTCAATTGAGAGACCTTTTTTAGTTAGTTAACTGAGAACAAAAGTGTGCCGTAGGTGGGGAATGGCCAGTACTTTTCGTAGGTTATCTTTTCAAGCTCGTCTGCGTACTTTCTTAAGGTTTCCATACGCGGAAGAACTTCTTCTTTGTACCTTGCGGCATTTTCCTTTGTTGCTTTCTTTAATGAGTCCTGAGCCGCCTGCAAATCTTCTATTGCAAGGTAAAGCTTTTCGCACAAGTCGCTTGCCTTGACTAAGATATTATACTCTGCATCGTACGACACTGAGCCGATTGATTTTTTAAGGCTTACAGACTCTGCCAAATCGCGGGTAAACTCTATAACCGCAGGAAGAATCTGCTTTCTTGCCATATTAAGCATTGTTCTTGCTTCTATGCGGACAACCTTTGAGTAGTTTTCCATAAGGATTTCATATCTTGACTCAAGCTCTGTTTTGGTGTAAACTCCGTAGTCAGTAAAGAGCTTTACATTCTTCTCGCTTACAAGACAGGGAAGAGCATCGGGTGTTGTCTTAAGGTTTAAAAGACCTCTCTTCTTCGCTTCTTCAATCCAGCTTTCAGAATAGTTGTTTCCGTTAAAAATTATAGTGTCTTTATATTTTACTGCAGTATCACAAATAAGCTTATCCACCGCAGAGGAAATGTCAGTCGCATTTTCCAAAACAGTTGCAAACTCATCTAAAACGCTTGCCACTATTGTGTTTAATATAGTGTTAGGACCTGCAATAGATAAAGAAGAGCCAAGCATACGAAACTCAAACTTGTTTCCTGTAAAAGCAAAGGGTGATGTTCTGTTTCTGTCTGTTGTGTCCTGCTTTAAGTCAGGGATTGCAGATGCGCCGCTGTCTATGTATTTTGTTTTTTCTTTTATGTATTCTCTGCCCTCGGCTATTGTATCTAAAATCTCATAAAGGTCATCGCCTATAAACATAGAAACAATTGCGGGGGGAGCTTCTGCTCCGCCAAGACGACGGTCGTTACATGCGCTTGCAATAGAAAGTCTTAAAAGGTCCTGATTTTCAGAAACTGCTTTTATTACTGCGCACAAGAATAACAAAAACTGCTTGTTCTCATAGGGATTTTTTCCGGGCTTTAAAAGATTTTCACCCGTATCCGTTGCAAGCGACCAGTTGTTGTGCTTACCGCTTCCTGCAACTCCCTTAAACGGCTTTTCGTTTAAAAGACACACAAGATTATGCTTTAGAGCAATTCTTCTCATAAGCTCCATTGTAAGCTGATTGTGGTCACAGGAAATGTTGGCGTTTGTAAAAATCGGAGCAAGCTCGTGCTGAGCGGGTGCGCCCTCGTTGTGCTTTGTTTTTGCAAGCACGCCTAATTTCCATAACTCTTCATCAAGCTCTGCCATAAATGCGGCAACTCGGGGCTTGATTGTTCCGAAATAGTGGTCGTCTAACTCCTGACCTTTCGGGGGAGGAGCACCAAAAAGTGTTCTTCCTGTGTATATAAGGTCTTCGCGCAAATCGCAAAGGTCCTTGTCAATTAAAAAATATTCCTGCTCGGGACCAACATTTGCAATAATTTTTTTAACGTCTGTCTTTCCCAAAGCGTGCAAAACTCTTAACGAGTGCTTTTCAACTGCATCAATAGACCTTAAAAGAGGAGTTTTCTTATCTAAGGCATCGCCTGTGTAAGAGCAAAAGGCAGTCGGAATGCAAAGAGTGTTATCTTTAATAAAGGCAAAGCTTGTCGGGTCCCATGCGGTGTAGCCTCTGGCTTCAAAGGTTGCCCGAAGTCCGCCTGATGGAAAGCTTGAAGCATCTGTTTCCGACTTTATAAGTGCTTTTCCTGAAAACTCCATAATAACGGAATCTTTTCCGTCAGGAGTAATAAAGCTGTCGTGCTTTTCGGCGGTTATGCCCGTCATTGGCTGAAACCAGTGAGTATAATGGGTTACGCCTTTTTCAATCGCCCAGTCTCTCATAGCGTTTGCCACTTCGTTTGCAATTTCTATATCAAGGGGGGCGCCCTCTTCTATTGTTTTTAAAAGCTCTGTGTAGCAGACTTTTGAAAGTCTTTCTTTCATAGCCTTTGTGTTAAAAACCATTGAGCCGAAAAGTTCGGGGATGTTTTTCATACTTTAACCTCCTGACAAATAATACACCCTTTAGTATACACGCTCGGGGAAAAAATGTCAATAAATTTAGAAAAATATTAAGTTTTGGCGTTTTTTCTTGACCTTAATTAGCATAGGTGGTAAAATGATTGGCGGGGGAGTGATTTTTTGAAAACCTGGATTATTTTTGTTGCTCTTTGGGGCATTTTTAAGGGAATAAGAGAGCCAATCAAGAAAAAGGCTCTTGAAAAAACCAGTGTACTAAGTGTTTTATTTATGTACACCTTTATAGGATTTTTAATGGCTGTGCCGTTTGCAAGAGATGTTTTTTCTCTTTCGGCAACGGCGTACTTTTTTATATTCTTGAAATCGGCAGTGCTGTTTGTTGCATGGATTTTAGGTCTTTCTTCATTAAAGCGCCTTCCCGTAAGCCTTTATGGCGTTATAGATGTTACAAGGGTTATTTTTTCAACTCTTATGGGCATTATCTTTTTAGGAGAAAGGCTTAATTTAACAGGAGTTATAAGTCTTATTCTGGTTGCAACGGGCGTTGGCCTTGCAAGCTCTAAAAAGGCGGTCAAGCAAGAAAACTGCCGTTACACAGATATCGGTCTTGTTATAATTTCCTGTCTTTTAAATTCTGTTTCCGGAACTATCGATAAGCATATTATGACTACTCAAAATGTGGATAGCTCTCAGCTTTTGTTCTGGTATATGCTGTTTTTAAGCGCAATGTATTTATCGTATATTCTTATCACAAAAACAAAGCTTGACATAAAGGGAAGCATTAAAAATCCTTATATTTATATTATGAGTTTTCTTCTTGTTTTTGGAGATAAGCTTGTGTTTATTGCAAACCAAGATCCCGAAAGCAGAGTGACTGTTATGACACTTATAAAGCAGTGCTCTGTGCTTGTAACAATCTTTTTAGGTATGGTTTTGTATAAGGAGAAAAACATTATAAGAAAAATTATCTGCTCAGGAATTATTATTCTGGGAATTATGCTTTCAGTGTGAAAAAAAGCCTCTTTTTTAAGAGGCTTTTTCTTGACTTAGAAGTTTGGTTGTGTTAAAATTAAGAAAAATAATTTTGGGGAGGGAACACCTTGCTACATACACAAAAGAATTATGACTTCAGAAAAGCAATGCTTGAAGTCCACAAAAAAGATTTAAGAGATTTTTCGGTTAAACCTTGCGCTAACGAATTTGAAATCAAAGACGGCATGAAAATTATTATTTCAGAAAATGCGTCCGAGGTTATTGTTACTGCTGCAAAGGATTTTGCCGATTTTCTATACACATCTATGGGAGTTTCTGTTTTTGTTAAAACAGGAAATGCAGAGGATGGCGAAATTTTTGTCGGAACAAAAGAAGAGATTGACCTTGACCTTAAAAACGCTGATTCTTATAAAGGATTTGCCGCAGAGGTAAATGATAAAATCACAGTTTGCGGTTTTGATGACAGAGGCGCCGCTCAGGGACTTTATTTCTTAGAAGACGAAATGAGTGAAAAAAGAGCACCGTACCTTACAAAAAGGGTAACTCGCAGAAAGCCTCTTTTCTCGCCAAGAATGCTTCATTCAGGTTATGGTCTTGATGAATATCCCGATGAACACCTAAATGCAATAGCTCATTCGGGCCGTGATGCAATCCTTATTTTTGCAAAAGAAGCAAATATCACACCGTACGGATATCTTGATTTTAACGAGCTTATTCACAGAGCAAAAAAATACGGAATAGATGTTTATGCATACAGCTATATGAAAACAACAGTTCACCCCGATGACCCCTCTGCAAAAGAGGTGTATGATTCTCTTTACGGAAAGCTTTTCCGTGAGTGTCCCGGTCTTCGTGGCATAACACTGGTTGGTGAAAGCGTTGAATTTGCAAGTAAGGACCCGAGAGTTTGCAAACCCGGTGGCGACTGGGCAACAGGCGACGTTCCAAGCGGAAAGCCCCGTCCGGGTTGGTTCCCTTGCAGTGACTATCCTCAGTGGATTTGTCTTGTAAGAGATACTGTAAGAAAGTATAACCCCGAAGCAGATATTGTTTTCTGGACCTATAACTGGGGCTGGGCGCCTGAAAAAGAGCGAGTTGAGCTTATTAACAATATGCCGACAGATGTTTCTCTTCTTTGTACCTTTGAAATGTTCCAGGCGTATAAAATAGAAAATATTACTGAGCATTGTTCAGATTACAGCCTTGTGTTTGAGGGACCCGGTGAATATTTTACTTCCGAGGCGGTTGCCGCTAAAAAGCGCAACATAAGACTTTATTCGATGACAAACACAGGCGGTCTTACATGGGATATAGGAACAATTCCTTATGAGCCTATGCCTTATCAGTGGATTAAGCGTTATAGAGCAATGGTGGATGCACACAATAACTGGGGACTTTGTGGCCTTATGGAGTCTCACCATTATGGCTTCTATCCGTCATTTATAGGTGAGCTTTCAAATCTTGCTCTTTCTGATACAGAGCTTAATATGGAAGAGCACTTAAAGCATATTCTTATTAAGCATTTTGGCAAAGGAAATGAGAACGAAGTAGACAAAGCCTTAAAGCTATGGAGTGAGGCAGTAACTCACTTTATTCCCGCAAATGAAGACCAGTATGGCCCGTTCCGTTGTGGTCCTTCTTATCCTTTGTGCCTGAGAAGAGTTGTTAATGTTCCAAGCGTGCCTTATGCTCATTTCGGAAGCAGGATTTTCTATCCCGATTATCCTAAGTTCCCTGCAAATGACCAGCCTAAGAACTCGGCAAGTGCGCTTCGTATGCCCGTTGAAATACGTTCTCTAACAAAGGCAAAAGAGCTTTTGGAAGAGGGTATTAAAATCTTAGAGAAAATTGAAAATGCAAACGATAACCTTTTATATCTTATCAATCTTGGCAAATATATTGCCGCAACTGTTTTAACAGGTATTCACGTTAAAAGGTGGTATATAACAAAAACAAAGCTTTTATTAGAACAGGATAAAGATAAGATAGATGCACTTTTTAAAGATCTTTATGAAATTGCAGAAACTGAGATGAAAAATGCCGAAAGCGTTCTTCCGTTGGTTGACTTGGATTCTCGTCTTGGCTGGGAACCAAGCATGGAATATGTTGGCGACAGAAAAGCTATTGAGTGGAAGCTAAGACAGGTTAAGTATGTAATCGAAAAAGAGATTCCCGAATACAAATTAAGCTTTGAAAGATAATAAAAAAGCCTCTCGTATGAGAGGCTTTTTTTATACTATATTCACCTTGTATTCCTCAAGCCAGAAATCAAACTGCAAAAGCCACGCGATAAGCTGAGGCTTTGCCATAAGCTGACCGAACCAGGTGTGATTTTCTTCCTTTAAGACGGCGTCAAGAACATTTTTGTCGATGATTTCGTTTAGGGGAGAGTTTTCTTTGAGCCTATTTGTAAGCATGGAATATACCAGTTTTTCATATTCAGGATTGTGTGTTTTAGGATACGGACTCTTTTTGCGGTTTAGGATTTTATCAGGCAAAAAGTCTTTCATAGCATTTCTTAAAAGTGCCTTTTCAACTTTGTTCTCAAACTTTATTTCCCATGGCACGTTATACACAAATTCTAAAATTCTGTGGTCCGTAAACGGCATTCTCACTTCAACGCCGCTCGCCATAGAGCATCGGTCTTTTCTTTCAAGAAGCGATGCACCGAAATAGTTTATTGAAAGATTTGTTGCAATTCTTGATGCCTTCATTACGTGCGAATCAGTATCTAAAACAGAACACTCCGAAAGACTGTTTTTATAGATTTGGGAGATATATTCATATCCCTCGTCAGCTCTTGCAACTGATTTTTGGAAAAGTCCTATGCGAAGAGTGGGCTCGTGTATCCATGGGAAGAAGTCACGATAGAGCATTTCGGGGCGGTAAAACCATGGGTAACCTCCGAAAATTTCGTCTGCACATTCGCCCGACAGCACAACGGTGTGATTTTTTTTGATTCTTTCTAAAAAATACAATAAAGAAGAATCTATATCCGCCTGACCGGGCAGGTCTCTTGCTTTAACAGCCCTTAAAAGATAGTCTGCAACATCTTTGGTGGGCGCTGTTAAAACAGTGTGGTTTGAACTTATAAAATCTGCCATATAGATGGCAAATTCATCGTCTCTCTGCGGTTGGAAGAGGCTTTGTTTAAAGCTTTCTTTATTGCCCTCGTATTCAAATGAATAGGTGGACAAGGTCTTTTTGTCCTCTCGGTATGCCTTTGATGCAACTGCGCTGACAACAGACGAGTCAAGCCCTCCTGAAAGAAGCGTGCAAAGAGGCACATCGCTTACAAGGCGGCGCTTTATTGCATCTGATAAAATATCGTTTACAAGAAAAACAGCCTCTTTTGGTGTGTGGTAAAACTCTTTTGCCTCAAGACGCCAGTATTTTTTTAAGCGGAGTCCGTCTTCATTATATATTCCGCAGGTTGCGGGAGGAATTTCTTTAATGTCTTTAAAAATACCCGTGCCACTTGTTTTAACGGGTGCAAGGTACAAAAGCTGCCAAAGTCCGTATTTATCAATGTTTGTTGAAATTTTGGGGTGCTCTAAAAGAGCTTTCATTTCGGAGGCTAAAAGAAAAAGACTGTCTTTTTCAGCATAAAAAAGAGGCTTTGCTCCAAATCTGTCGCGGGCGATGAAGACTTCTTTTTTGCTCTCATCATAGATCACAAACGAAAAAATTCCGTTTAAAAATTTCGGGCAATCCTCGCCGTAGAGAATGTATGAATAAAGAACTGTCTCCGTATCGCAGGAGGTTTTAAAATTTATTCCTCTTGTTTCAAATTCCCGCCTCAGTTCAGGCGAGTTATATATTTCACCGTCATAGAGTATTGTGTATTTTTCTCCTAAAAACTCTGCGCTCATAGGCTGAGTGCCGTTTTTTATGTCCATAACAGAAAGTCTGTTAGAAAAAAGGTTAACGCTTTTGAAAATTTTTTCGCCTGTTTCGTCAGGACCTCGGTGGCGCATGGTATCATTCATTTTTCGGCCGATTTCGGGATTTGGGTTTTCTTTAAAGTCTATTACTGCACATATCGAACTCATAAAATACCTCCTTGGAATTATCTGTTAAATTCTATGCAAAAAACAGTTTGACAATTACAAAATAAATTAACCTTGACAAGCATAAAATAAAAATGTATCATTATATGTAGAAGATTGTATTTTGGAGTGATAATATGAAAAATAAAAGTGAAAACAAGAGAAAAAGGCGCCGTTCAAATTCTTCAAAAAGAACTATTTCTCTTTGCTTGATGATTTTAATTATACTGGGCCTTATAGGCGGAATAATCGCGGTGAATTTTATCAAAGCCGATAAAAAAAGTGTTCAGGCGCATATTGTTTTAGAAGACGATAATGGCGTTTTCTTTAATCATCCTGTAACAGTGACTGCTGAGAAGCCAACTGCGGCTATGGCGCTTGAGAAGCTTTTTCGTGAAAAAGAAATTCCCTATAAGTACGATGCGGGAATGTTTTCTATGATTAACAATCTTTCGCTTAATGAAACGCACAGTTGGATGTTTTATTTAAACGGAAAACAACCTGAGGTTGGAACGAAAAACACAGAAATTAAAGAAGACGATATTATAACTATGAAATATGAAGATTTTTCAAAATTCCTTGTGCCCGGCGCAAACGAGGCAGAAAAGATTTCGGTTAATGTAATATCGGTTATTTCTGATGGTGAGACTGTGGAAACATCAGTTTTAATTGAAAAAGGAAAAACAGTAAAAGATGCAATTTGTGAGGCAGCGAAAACTTTGGGCGTAACGTGCTCATTTACTGACGGTAAGCTTAATTCCTACGGAGATTATACAAATGGGGAAAATGAATTCTGGCAGATTTTAATAAATGATGAAATAAAAGAAGATGCATTGGATACAATAGAAGCCAGAGAAGAAGATAAGATTACCATTAGCTTTGGTGCGAATAATGAAGAGTGATAGTGCACATACTTAAATTGCGCGCAATTTAAGTAAAAGGGTGTGTACTTTGTGAACTTTTCAAACAAATTTTCACGAAACAAGACGAAAAAGGCGTGGGACGTGGTAAATGCTTTTGTGGGCGCGGAACAGCTTAAAACAGACCCTCAGGGCAGTTATACAGGAAATCCCCGAGACAAAGATGAGGTTCCCGTTCAGGACGCGGACGACCTTTAAGAAAACAGCCTGCAGGGCTTAAGCTTTGCAGGCTGTTTTACCCCTTTTAAACAGCAAAAACAAAAATTTTAAAAAAATTAAATTTTGTATTGACAAAGCCTTAAAATTATGTTAAACTATATGTCGTTAACAAAGTTGTACGGAGAGGTGTCCGAGTGGTTTAAGGAGCTGGTCTTGAAAACCAGTGATACGAAAGTACCAAGAGTTCGAATCTCTTCCTCTCCGCCACTTTTTTTTATTTAATAAACTTTTTAGCTACGGCTGTGGAGAAGTACTCAAGTAGGCCGAAGAGGCGCCCCTGCTAAGGGTGTAGGTCGTTAACGCGGCGCGAGGGTTCGAATCCCTCCTTCTCCGCCAACAAAAAGCAAGTCACAAAAGTGACTTGCTTTTTGTTTTACGAAGAAAGGGATTCGAACACGAGCGCCGGGACGGCAAGAGGGAATCGAGCCCGAGCGCATCCTGCGGATGAATAAGCGAGGGCGCAGAGTTGTGCAGCGGTCGAAAAATAAAGCGAAGCGAAAATTTTTCGGGCACCGCAAACGGGTAGAATCCCGTTTTGTGACTTGCTTTTTGTTTTACGAAGAAAGAGATTCGAACATGTGCACCGGAGCGGAAGTGGAGGCATCCTGGCTTTTTCACCAATAAAAAACCCAGAAGCATCAAGCTTCTGGGTTTTTTTATAATTTAATGCACTATTACAGTTAATCTACAAATAAATCGAAGAATATCCCTTACAAACATATGCGCTTATGGAAGTTCGTAAAATTTTATTCTTCTTGGGGGAAGCATATTAAGCATGGTTTGTACCTGGCATTTATAGCTTCGTTTAATGTCACTTCTGTCAAATTATTTTTATATTTTATAATGATACAATGTTTTTTGTGATATTTTTTTCCGCTCGATGTTACATAATACGTACTATCGGAAGTTGTTGAGGTTGATATATCAGTTGTTACAGATTTTGTTTGCTTTATGATTAAGAAATTAATCATAAAGTATAATCCCAAGATAAAGGCTGCTAGTGCAAACATACTGAATATTAATTTCCATTTTTTAATTATAAAGAGTTTGAGTTTAAAGCCGATACCAGGATTCTTAATACAAAAGGCAAATTCATTTGCAAATTCTTCTCTTTTAATTTTAGAATAATTTGAATCATCATTTTTAAAATTGGGGTCGCTGATGTGCCCAAGCTCATGGCGTAAAAGGGCGCACTTGTCTTCGACGGAAACATTTGCATTTATAAATAAGATTTTCAGGTTTTTTGTCAAATATAAAAAGGAGTCATTGTGTTCAACTTCTTTTTCAATTCTTAATTTCTCTATAAGTTCAGCTATATATTCTGAGTTGGAGGTCTTTTTGTAATTAATAATCGTAAACTGATTAGATTCTATCACTCGCTGCAAATCATTACAGTCAGTCAAAGAGTAAAGTTTGTTTTGAAATAATATTTTAAGTGCTGCTTTCCTAGCCGGGTTATTTTCCATGTTTTTCGCTGTTTTTTATCCTTTCAACCAAGTCCAAAATTGTTTTTTCCGCATCTGTAAGAGGATTGCTTGACGACAGGCTGCCATATGCAGCAATAATCTCCTCTTCTATCGAAGTGGATTTAATGCGCCGACGCTCTGTTTCCGCAACAGCTTCGACAGTATGCTTGCCTAAATCATCAAGTGAATTATAAATCTTTATAAAATTCAGTAATTTGTCATCGATTGCAACAGGAACATCCTGAAGAGTATAAATTTCCAATTCTTTTAAAATTCTGCTTACCATATCATAGTTAGATGCACTTACACCATTTTTTAGAATAAAATTAATTGTGGTTCGCGGCATATTAATATGTTTTGAAAAGTTTTCGATAGTACCAAATTTTTCTTTTATTCGTTTACGAATCAAATCCTTATACATATCCAATCAAATCACTTCCTTGAATATATTTTACAACATAATATAAATTTCGTCAATAAAATTAACAAAAACAGTTGACAAGAACAATATTCGTGATATAATCTAATGACAATATAATATACAAATAATGCATAAAAGACAATACAATATATAAAATGTAATGTCTTTTTCAAATTTTTTCGTAAATTGTTGACAACTTCATCGAATATTATTTATGTTTATGGTAGAATAATAATGTAAAAATATAAATAAGAAAGGAAGTTGTTACTATGGTTAAAACAATAACCCGGGACTCAATCAGAAATTTCGAAAATTATTTAATTAATGAAGAAAAGGCGTCTGCCACTTTGGAAAAGTATCTGCGTGATATAAAAGCTTTTCTCGCTTGGTGTTCAGGAAATGAAATTAACAAGCGAAAAGTTCTTGATTACAAGGAATATTTAATAGGTAAATTTGCGCCGACATCTGTTAATTCTGTGTTGTCTTCACTCAACAGTTTTTTTGAATTTAATAATTGGCATGATATGAAAGTCAAAATGCTGAAAATTCAAAAGCAGATTTTTTCTAAAAAGGAAAAAGAGCTTTCTAAGGAAGAGTATAAAAGACTTCTTGATGCTGCAAAATCAAAAAATAACGAACGTTTATACTTGCTTATGCAAACTATATGCTCAAGCGGAATACGGGTGTCGGAATTACAATATATAACAGTTGAGTCTGTAAAGTTAAGAAAAGCGAATATAAACTGTAAAGGTAAAATAAGAGTTGTAATTTTACCCAAAGAGCTTTGCAGAATGCTTGCTGAGTACGCAAAAAGCAAAAAAATAACAAGCGGTTCTGTATTTGTTACAAAAACAGGAAAACCGCTTGACAGAAGCACAATATGGAAAATGATGAAAGCTCTGTGTGAAAGTGCAGGAGTGTCAAAAGACAAAGTCTTTCCCCATAATTTAAGGCACCTTTTTGCACGCACTTTTTATTCGCTTCAGAAAGACATTGTAAGACTTGCAGATGTCCTCGGACATTCAAGTGTCAATACTACCCGTATATACACAATGGAAACAGGCGAAATCCACCGCAAGCAAATTCAAAAACTAGGGCTTCTGAAGCTTTAAATAAAAAAACCACATAATCGAAATTATGTTGCAAGGCATAATTAATCTGGCAAAGAAAAAGGAACAAATACCCCATGGCAAACACATACTATTCAAAAAATGGCATAATTTTTAGACCGGTTATTGTTAGTTTTGTTTAGCCGGTCTGTTTCGCTATGTATTTTTTAATGCACACTGACGATTTTTGGTAAAATCATTGTAAATCATTGACAAACCCTCCTGAACATGCTATAATATGTACATCGTTGGTATTGAACTAACTGTAATTTCCCACATAATTTCGATTATGTTGCAAGGTATTTTTTTTTGTCACATCTTGTAATGAACATTACATTATAACAAAAGGTGCTAAGTAATATAAAGAAAGGATTGAATTTATATGGACCGTTTCAGTGTGTCCGATAAGAAATCATCAATTATTCAGGCAACTTGGGAATATCTTTTGGAAACAGGGCTTGCAAATGCCTCTATAGGAGACTTGTGCAGAGAAAGAAAAATTGCACAAAGCAGCTTGTACTATTGGTTTGAAAACAAGGACGATATATGGATTAGTGCCGGAAAGTATGGTTTATCAAAAGTTGTAGATGCACTCTTCACTTTTACGCTCAATCACACAAATGATGTGCGAAAGTATTTTGACACTCTCTTAGACGAGGTTGAAAAGTATAAATATGAGTTGCGTCTCGCACTTCAGATTACAACCAGTCCGGTGTTTGGCGAACGTATGAGAGAAAAGTCAAAGGACTTCAGGCTGCTCTACGAAAGATATGGCGAGAAGATTATGGATATTTTTGGATGTACGCATCACCAGGCTGAGGTTTTCATCTATTCAATAATTGCGTCCGTAATCGATTATGCAATATGGGATGATGGTGAAAAAACGCAGATGCTTCTTGACAATCTCTACGACAGAATACTAAAGATAATAGATATGAAACAATAATAAAACAGCTGTTAAGCTACAGCAGAAGGAGGCCCTATGGAACTACTCAATGCAATACTGATCGTCACCAAATGTGAGAGTGCAGAACAATTAAAAGATTTATCACCGGAAAGAAAACTAAACCTTGCACATTCTCTTGAGGAACGAGTTCCAAGCGGCCTTGCTTCTATCGAAGAATGGAACGAACTGCTGATGCTTCTTATGAATGCAGCTCCTGAGAGCGAAAATAAGATCGCCAAGAAAAAGCTTCTCTGTTATCTTCGTGGTGAGGAATATAGAGAGGAGCATAAAGAGGAACCTGATCCGGCGGATAAAAACAAATGGTGGAAATTTAAGAAAAAACGATAGAAAGTGAGCAAAACATTGGATTACTACAGCACAGACCCTCTATTTAGTAATGAAATACTAATATTAATAATTGCAGTTATTATGATTATAGGAACTTTCCTGTTGTTTGCGTATATTATAAACGTTTATCTTCCGTTTAAGGAAGAACGGGATTACATAAAGATGGAAATAGCACGCTCATACAGAAAAAAAGAATATGAATACTGGAAAAGAGAATTAAGGCGATTGTATTTAAGTTTAATACCATTGCTGGGCAGATTTTTCAGATAGTTATTCAGCTTTGGCTGACTAATTATATATGGGGGCGACGAGCATAATTCCCTTGCTTGGTGCCAAAAAGGCAGTTGTTTTTATAAAAAAGAACGCCGCCCCATGCAGTATTTATTTACAACAACTGCCATACGGCATCTTTGGAGGTGAGCAAGAGAGCCAACACATTATCCCGCATGAGTGCAAAGAGCATCGGAATAATGTTAATTTTAATTCTTTGCCCGAGGCGAGAACGGAATTTTCGTAAAAATCTATTTTAAGGAGGTATTTTTAAGTTGAAACTTAAAAAGATTCTGGCTTCAATCCTTGCTATATGCATGGTATTGGGCACA
>CALAUK010000130.1 GCA_937892135.1 uncultured Clostridia bacterium
AGATACGTGAGATACGCTCACGCTTACCGCTACGCGCGTTATATACATAAGAACCTGCCTCCAAAACACCAGAGTAAACGCGAATGAAGCACAAACGACCTACGAATGGGTCTGTTGCAATCTTAAATGCCAATGCAGCAAAAGGTGCATCGTCAGCAGAAGGTCTTTCATCCTCTTCATTTGTATCAGGATTTACACCCTTGATGTTTTCAACATCTGTAGGAGCAGGCATATACTCGATGATAGCATCCAAAAGCATCTGCACACCCTTATTTCTGTACGATGTACCGCAAAGCATGGGCACGATTTCGTTATTGATAGTAGCCTTTCTAAGAGCAGCCTTAAGCTCATCAATTGTAAGCTCTTCGCCCTCAAGGTACTTCATCATAAGCTCTTCATCAGTCTCGGCAATAGCCTCAACCATCTTATTTCTGTACTCTTCAGCCTTAGCAAGCATATCAGCAGGGATTTCCTCCTCGCCGAATTCCTTACCCATATCGTCGTAGTATATTTCAGCCTTCATTGTCATAAGGTCAATGATGCCCTTGAATGTATCCTCCGCACCGATAGGAAGCTGAATCGGAATACCGTTAGCATGAAGTCTTTCTTTAACCATAAGCTCAACGTTATAGAAGTCTGCACCCATGATATCCATCTTGTTAACGTATATCATTCTGGGAACGTTATAATCGTTAGCCTGACGCCATACAGTCTCAGACTGAGGCTCAACACCGCCCTTTGCGCACATAACAGTAACAGAACCGTCAAGAACACGCAATGAACGCTGAACTTCTACTGTAAAGTCAACGTGTCCGGGAGTATCGATAATGTTAATTCTTGTTTTAGGGAACTGCTCATTAGAACCTTCCCAGAAACAAGTTGTAGCAGCAGAAGTAATTGTAATACCTCTTTCCTGCTCCTGAGCCATCCAGTCCATTGTACCTGCACCTTCGTGTGTTTCACCCATCTTGTGAATACGTCCGGTGTAGAACAAAATTCTTTCTGTAGTAGTAGTTTTACCGGCATCAATGTGAGCCATGATACCAATATTTCTAGTATTTTCTAGTGATATTTCTCTACCCATAAACTCATTTTCCTCCTTTCAAGTATAATGAATATAGTGTTTTAGTTATAATCATTTTTTATGCACAGATACTACCATCTGAAATGAGCAAAAGCCTTATTAGCTTCAGCCATCTTATGAGTATCTTCGCGTTTTTTAACAGCACCGCCGATGCCGTTAACTGCATCCAAAATTTCGTTA
The DNA here is from genome assembly GCA_937892135.1 of uncultured Clostridia bacterium. Lineage (GTDB taxonomy): Bacteria > Bacillota > Clostridia > UBA1381 > UMGS1253 > CAKSHP01. The sequence goes on from CALAUK010000130.1 coordinate 1,265, forward strand.
GCAAGTCTTTCTTTCATTGTTCTCTCGCCACGAGCTCTTGAATAAGCTGTAAGCCATCTTAGACCAAGTGTCTGACGTCTGTCAGGACGAACCTCGATCGGAACCTGATAGTTAGCACCGCCGACACGTCTTGCTTTAACTTCCAAAACGGGCATGATATTGTCCATAGCCTCTGTGAAAACGTCAACAGGGTTCTTTCCTGTTTTCTCACCTATAATTTCGAAAGCGTCATAAACGATCTGCTGAGCAACACCCTTTTTACCATCTAGCATAATGTTGTTGATAAGCTTTGTTACAACAACGCTATTGTACATAGGATCGGGTAAAACCTCTCTTTTTGCTATAAAACCTCTTCTTGGCACTCTTCTTCCCTCCTTCATGATTAATCATAATCACAGGTACTCAGCGGCACAAAACCGCCGTCAGCGCGCATCTATTTATATACACAGCCTTGCTAAAAAGCACAGGTATGATTTATTAGCGCACTAATATTTGTGATTTTTGGCAAAGCCACATAATACAATTTTGCATTATTATCACTTCGCTTTTGGTTTCTTTGCACCGTAACGGCTTCTTGACTGATTACGGTTAGCTACACCCTGAGCATCAAGAGTACCACGGATAATATGGTATCTTGTACCGGGCAAGTCACGAACTCTTCCGCCTTCGATAAGAACAACGCTGTGCTCCTGAAGGTTATGGCCGATACCCGGAATGTAAGCTGTAACTTCAATACCGTTTGTAAGACGAACTCTGGCAATCTTTCTAAGAGCAGAGTTAGGCTTTTTAGGGGTCATTGTTCTAACAGATGTACAAACACCACGCTTCTGGGGTGCGCTCTGATCTGTTGTCTTCTTCTTTAAAGAATTAAGACCCTTCAAAAGTGCAGGAGTTTTTGATTTAAAAACCTTATCCTGTCTTCCTTTTCTTACCAACTGATTAAATGTAGGCATTTGACAGATTCCTCCTTTCTTCAGTTATTAAATTTTATATATAAAAGCAAAAGCTTTCATACCACTATTTTAAAATGACCACTATCGCCGCTCCGACATCAATTCCTGATGCTCTGCCAAGCTTTTCCATAGACGGAACTATTTCAAAGCTTACGCCATTTTCTTTGCACAATGCCAGAAACGGCTCAGTAATGTATGGGTCTGCATCCTCCGCAACATAGGCCTTTGATGCGTTTCCCTCTTCTACTGCTTTTTTTGATTGTTTGACACCTACACGTATGACGGCATCCTTTATATCACTAAGCATTTTATCCTCCAAAAAATACCTGATAAACTTTAAGAGATTCTTAGAATTTACCATCGCATAATTCTATCGATACTATCCTAGTTTATCAGCTTTGTCAACACTTGTCAAGTATTTTTGCTATTTTTTCGCTAAAATATTTTATGCCCTGTGTTTTTTTATGCATATCGCTCACACAGGGCATTTTACATCATATTTTTTTAATTATTCTGCTAAAACAATTTGTGTTTTCTTATAATGGCATAAGCCAAAAGAGTCAACAAAATACATACGGCGCCCTGAATAACATTAAACAAAACTGCCGCACTTGCTGCCATTCCGAGGCCCAGCACCAACGCTTCATATATAAAGTATCCAAAAACCATAACAGCCTCGCCGATAGCAGAGCCCAAAGCCACACCGGTCATTTTCTTTTTAGTGTACTTTGCAGTATAGCCCACAATAAGCGCCACAAGAAACTTTATTATAAATGTTCCGGGCACATATGCCGCATATCCTGCCATTATGTCAGCAAGAGCGCTTCCCAGTCCTCCTGAAAGTGCGCCCCACAAAGGTCCGAGACAAACTGCCCCAAGCATTACAGCTAAATCTCCTAAGTTTATGTAGCCTATCACAACTGGCACTTTAACGAATGCGGTAAGCACAAAACACACCGCCGCAAAAAGAGCTCCCATTACCAGTTTAAAAGATTTTGTTTTCATTTTATCACCTCAAAACTTCATATTCACCGCGGCTTATTATATACTCTGTCATAACATCTGCCGTTTCTCCTCTTTTAACTTCCTTTTCCTCGTCAGAAATAGGAACAAATTCTACAAGATAAACTCCCTCAGCATCAAAGCCTAAAAGAGGATTTCCCTTCATATGTATTCCATATACCTTTCCATCAGAAAAACGCTTTAAATCTTCTTCGGCATATCCGTATTTTTCGGCAAGATAAGAAAGGTCACAAAACTCGTCTTTGGCATCTTCCTTTGCATATACGCTTTCATATCCGTCACTGAAGAGAACAACTAAAGTTTCGCCCGATGTAATCTCAATTTTAAACTGCTCCCAGTTTGTCTTTATCGTTTCATCGCTATAATAAAGCTCATTTGAAACAAATATGCTTCGGCAGTCTGTATCGTATTTTCCGTTTCCCGTCGTATCAGGCACTACTTTGTTAAGCTTCTCTCTTAGAGGAGCCATCTCATCTTTTGTCTGATCAACAGTGTCTCCTACATATAATATAGAAAAATCATAGTGCACCTGAGTAAGCTTTTCAACTGCAAATCCCAGAACAATCGCAAACACAAATACTCCCGCAATTATCTGCCACTTATACTGATACCATATATTAAACCACCATGCCTTTGTAAAGGGCTTTATATAATACACTCTTTCTTTTCTCATTTTTATCACCCCTGGCTTCTGTCTTTAAAAACATCTCTGTGATTTATGACTACATTATAGCCCTCATTTTTAAGATATTCATAAAGCTCAAGCGCAATCGTAACACTTCTGTGCTGACCGCCTGTGCAGCCTATTCCTATAACAAGCTGGTTTTTTCCCTCTTCCATATAATACGGAATAAGATAGCTTACCATATCCTTAAGCTTTTCTGAAAAAACCTTTGCCTGCGGAAAGCTCATAACATAATCCTGCACTGAGCTTTCAAGGCCTGTACGCTCTTTAAGTTCGGGCAAGTAAAACGGATTTGGAAGAAATCTTACATCAAAAACCAAATCACTGTCAAGTATAATACCATACTTGTAGCCAAAAGACGTTATATTTATAACCATTCCCTTGTATGAATCGTCAACAAACATTTCGCGAACAACATCTTTAAGCTGAGAAGCCTTAAGTAAAGATGTGTCTATAACGTGATTTGCTCTCTCTTTCACGCTGGCCAATGTTTCTCTTTCCTTTTGTATGCCCTCTAAAATACTTCCCCCGTCCTTAACAAGAGGATGCATTCTTCTTGTTTCCTTATATCTGCTCACAAGGGTGTTATCATCGGCATCCAAAAACAATATTTCATATTCATAATTTAAGCTGCTTAAGTAATTTATCTGACCTATAAGCTCAGAGAACATATCTCCTCCTCTTATATCTATTACCATCGCAACCTTATTTATCTTTCCTGATGACCCCTGACAGATTTCTGCAAACTTCGGCAATAGCACCGGAGGCATATTATCTATACAATAGTAGCCCAAATCTTCCATGCAACGTATAACCTGTGTCTTACCTGCTCCCGAAAGACCTGTTATAATAATAAATCGCACCCCGTATTCCTCCTATGTTCATTAATTAAACCCAAGCATTTTCATTTCACATTCAAGATAAACGCCAAACTGCCTTAATACTTCTTCTTTAATTTTTTCTGTAAGACGCAAAACATCATTAGCAGTTGCATTGTTTTTATTTATTATAAATCCGGAATGTTTTTCGGAAACTTCCGCTCCGCCGACAGATACGCCTTTAAGCCCTGCCTGCTCAATTAAAGCCGCCGCAAAGTACCCTTCAGGCCTTTTAAAAGAAGATCCGCACGATGGAAACTCCAATGGCTGCTTTTCCTTTCTTCTCGCCGTAAGCTCTGCCATCTTTTCTAAAATTTCTTTTTTATCCTTTTCGCAAAGCACAATTTCACTTTCCAGAATAATTCCGCCCTTTTTTGAAAAGTAGCTTTCACGATAACCAAACTCATGCTCTTCTTTATTTAAAACTTTAATAATTCCGTCTTCATCAAGGAATTTTGTTTTAACAACAATATCTTTCATTTCGCCGCCGTAGGCTCCCGCATTCATATACACAGCTCCGCCAAAGCTTCCCGGAATACCGCTTTCGCACTCAAGCCCCGAAAGAGACCTCTCCGCCGCTTTTTTTGCGACTGTGCTAAGTAACGAACCTGCGCCGACATAAGCTTTTTCTCCATCAAAATTGACATAAGCCATTTTCTTTGAGATTTTTATTATAATTCCATAAAAACCCTCATCGCTCACAAGCAGATTCGAGCCATTCCCAATCACATAATAAGGTGTTCCCGTTCTCTTTGCCAGATTAACTGTAAACAAAACTTCTTCTGCGCTTTTTGGATCAGCTAAAATTTTTGCGGGACCTCCTATGCGAAACGAGGTATGATTTTTCATAGGTTCATCGCACAAAAAGTATATATCTTCTTTTTTGAGTGCGCTTTTTACTTCATCTGAGCTAATGTTCATACCGTCCTCCAGTTTAAAGAGTTTTTATTTTTTTCCGAGCATAGCAGCGCCGATAATTCCTGCATCGTTTCCAAGCTTTGAAACCCTTATCTTTGTCTGCGCTACGGACTTACAGAATACATTCTTTTTAACTATCTCAGAAACGGGATTAATAAGATAATCCCCCTCTTTTGAAATAGCTCCGCCTATCACAACAACCTCAGGCTGAAAAATGTTTATTAAAGACACTATTCCTTCTCCGACATGTCTTATATAATTTTCTACAACCTCTTTTGCCGTCTCGTCGCCTGCTCTCATGGCATCAAAAGAAGTCTTTCCGTTCACACGGCTGAGGTCGCCCTCCACCATTTTTGCCATAAGCGAGTCAGGATTTTTTTCGATGGCTCTTTTTGTCTCACGGATAAGAGCAGTTACAGATGCATGAGCCTCAAAGCAGCCCTCGCGCCCGCAGGTGCATTTTTCTCCGCCCGATGCCATAACCTGAAAATGACCAAGCTCACCTGCTATACCGTTAAAGCCCTCGTAAATTCTTTTGTTTATAATAATGCCACCGCCGACTCCTGTTCCAAGCGTCACAGCAAGCATAAACTTAACATCTTTATCTTCAAGCATATAAAATTCGCCAAGAGCCGCAGCATTTGCATCGTTTCCTATGTAAACGGGAAGATTTATGTGCTTTTTCATCTCCTCCACCATAGGAACATTATCAAAATTAAGATTTCCCGCAAACACCAAAATTCCGTTTTCCGAATCGCACGCTCCCGGAGAACCGATTCCGATATGCTTTATATCTTTATTTATATCATATCCCGCATCAGACACAACCTTTTTTGCAAGATACGCCATATCCTTGATTATTTCGCTGTAGTGCCTCGTTGCGCCTGTCGGCACCTTATCTTTTCTTATGATATTAAGGTCATCGCTAACTAAGCCTGCCTTAATCTCTGTTCCTCCCAAATCTATTCCTACGTACATATTAAAGCCCCACAATCATTTTTCTTTTTCTTAAAACTGACAAAAACTTTTTAAGGTCAGTGTTTGCCACAAGCTCTTCGGGAAAATTTATTTCGTGAAGCATATTTAAAGCTTCCGTAAAATCTCCTACATGAGCTGAGAAATGAGCATCTGAGCCCACAACCACATATATTCCCATCTCTGCACATCTTTTTGCAATATGCACACAGTTTTCATTACTTCCCTTACGGTTAAGATGAGAAGCATTGTTTATTTCAATCATCTTGTTTTCTTTTTTTACCTTTGCTAACACCTGGTCTACATTATACTCAAAATCAGGTGTTCCGCTGTGACCTATTATATCAACGAACGGATTATCCAAAACATTTAAATACGCCTGTGTGTGTATCTTTCTTGTTGCAGGAGTAAATGCATCTCTGTGCATAGATGCTATAACAACATCCAAAGACGATAAAACATGAGGTGGCAAATCCACACTTCCGTCTTCGTCTAAAATACTAAGCTCTGCACCAAAAAGAATTTTTACTCCGTTTATATCTCTCGGAATGCACTTAGGTGCATTTGAAAAATGCCATATATGAGGAGAATCAGGGGTTGCAGTCGCATGATTTGTCATCGCTATAGCCTCAAGTCCCACCTCTTTTGCGCGGCGCACATTTTCTTCAAGTGTTGAGTAAGCATGAGCTGATGCATTTGTATGAGTATGCGTATCAACCAAAATTTGCATGATTCTTTCTCCTTTCATCTTGTGTGTTATTTTTCCATCATCTGATTTGTAAGACGGGCAGAAAGCTCCTCTGCCGCATTAAAGCCCGCTCTCTTCTGACGGTTGTTCATAGCCGCTATTTCAACAATAACAGCAAGGTTTCTGCCGGGACGAACCGGTATTGTAACTGATGGAATATCAATTCCTAAAATATTTGTAAACTCATCTGTCATTCCGAGGCGGTCATAGGCTTTTCCTTCCTCCCACTGTTCAAGATTAATAATCATATCAATCTTTTCAGTTTCTTTAACTGCACCCATACCGAAAAGGCGCCTTATATCAACAATACCTATGCCTCGTATCTCGATAAAATGACGGATAATTTCAGGCGCTGTTCCGACTAAGGTTTTATCTGAAACTCTTTTAATCTCAACTGCGTCATCTGCAACAAAGCGGTGACCTCTTTTAACAAGCTCAACAGCCGCCTCGCTTTTGCCGACTCCGCTCTCGCCTAAAATTAAAACTCCCTCGCCGTGAACCTCAACAAGCACGCCGTGCCTTGTAATTCTTGGCGCAAGCTGAACATTAAGATAGCTTATAAGTGCGCTCATAAATTCTGACGAGCTCTGCGAAGTTCTCACGATTGTTACATCCATCTTTTCTGCCGCCTTATAAAGCTCATCAAACACTTCAAGAGAACGGGTTATAGTGATAACGGGAATTTTTGTGTCAAGAAGTCGTTCAAATGAAATTTTTCTCTCTTCAGAGCTGAGCGTGCGAAGATACGAAATTTCAACCATTCCCAGAATCTGAATTCTCGCCTCGCCGAAATAGTCAAAAAATCCCACAATCTGCATGCCGGGACGGTTTACCTCGCTCGTAGTGATTTTAACATCTTCATAATCTTTGGATTGATAAACTACTTCAAGGTTAAATTGTTTTACAACCTGGCTTAATGGAATAGAAAAATTTTCTCCGCTCATTTTCTGCCCGCCTTTCACACTTATATTTTAGCTTGTTTTCACAAAATTATTATACACCTTTTTTTATTGATTGTAAATAAATATGTTGTTAATTTTTGTTAAACTCTTCTCTGTCTTAATGCTTCGTACATTAAAACTCCTGCGGCAACAGAAGCATTTAAGCTGTTAACCTTACCCTTCATGGGAATTCTTACGCAAAAATCGCAGCTTTCTCTGACTAACCTCTGCATTCCCTCTCCCTCAGAGCCTATAACTATCGCAAGAGGCCCTTTTAAATCTGCATCATACATCTCGTTTTCGCCCGTAGCATCTGTTCCGCAAACCCAAAGCCCCGCCTTTTTCAAATCCTCAATGGTTCTTGAAAGGTTTGTCACCTTGCAAACGCTCATATGCTCGGTTGCGCCTGCCGCCGCTTTTGCACAAGCCGCAGAAAGGCCCACGCTTCTGTGCTTAGGTATTATTATTCCGTGCACACCGCAACATTCAGCCGTTCTTATTATAGAGCCTAAATTATGCGCATCGTTTAATGAATCGCATATAATTATAAAAGGCGGCTCGCCTTTTTCTTCTGCCTTTTTTAAAATATCTTTTACGGAAACATAGTTTGCCTGAGCTACATAGGCGATAATGCCCTGATGCGCTCCGGTTGTGCTTATCTGGTCAAGTTTTTTTCTCTCAACCTCGGAAACAAGAATTTTTTTCTCCCTTGCAAGAGCTAAAATTCTCGTAACAGAGCCTTTTGTATCTCCTTTGGCAACAAGAATTTTATCTATCTGCCTTCCTGCCTTTAAAGCCTCAAAAACAGGGTTTCTTCCCTCAAGCATATCCTCTCTTATTTCTTCTCTTAACTCTTTCATAACTACCCTCCAAAACAAAAACAAGGGCTGTATAAAACCTACAGCCCTGTGCTCTATTTTATTAGTTTAATTTACCCATATCAAACTGGTCATGAATTGCAACAACTGCTTTTTCAGCGTCTTTTCTGTCGATAAGAACAGAAACCTTGATTTCGCTTGTAGCAATCATGTGTATGTTAATATGAGCTTTGTAAAGGGCTTCAAACATACCCGATGCAACGCCGGGATTTGTTACCATGCCTGCGCCTACGATAGATACCTTAGACACATTTGCATCCCACAAAACTTCTTTTGCACCGATAGCTGCGCTGTTATCATTAATAACCTTAAGTGCCTCGTCAAGATTTGATTCAGCAACGGTAAAGCTAATATCCTTTGTTCCGTTTCTGCCAAGAGACTGAATAATAAGGTCAACATTTATATTGTGCTTTGCAAGAATTGAGAAAATTGAAAATGCCTTCCCGGGAGTGTCTGCCACCTCTGTAAGAGAAATTCTTGCTGTATCATTATCACGGGTTACGCCCCTAACTAACATTTTTTCCACGTCACTTACCTCCTTAACTATTGTGCCTTCAGCCTTATGAAGACTTGAAAGAACTTTAAGCTTAACATTATATTTTTTTGCCATTTCTACTGAACGGTTGTTTAATACGTTTGCACCTAAGCTTGCAAGCTCAAGCATCTCATCGTATGAGATTTCATCAAGCTTTGCCGCATCTTTTACTATTCTCGGGTCAGCAGTATACACGCCGTCAACGTCCGTGTAAATCTCGCAAACATCTGCCTTAAGCGCCGCCGCAAGTGCAACCGCTGATGTATCTGAGCCGCCTCTTCCAAGTGTTGTAATATCGTCATACTTGTTTATTCCCTGGAAGCCAGCCACAATAACAATATTTTTTCTTCCAAGCTCAAGCTCTAATCTTTCTGTGTTAATCTTTGAAAGACGTGCTATACCGTAATTGGCATTAGTCTGCATTCCTGCCTGCCAGCCTGTAAGTGAAATTACAGGAAAACCTAAAGACTCTATAGCCATAGCAAGAAGCGAAATAGAAATCTGCTCGCCGGTAGCCAAAAGCATATCCATCTCTCTCTTTGAAGGCTTTTTGTTAATTTCCTTCGCCTTTTCAATCAAATCATCTGTTGTGTCGCCCTGAGCAGACACTACAACAACTACATCATTACCATCTTTATATGTCTCTGTAATTGTGCGGGCAACATTAAAAACTCTTTCGGCATTCGCAACAGAAGAACCACCGAATTTCTGAACAACCAAACCCACTTTGTTTGCCTCCTTAATTTATCTTTTCACTGCTCTCGCAGATACTATATAATATTTATTATAACATTACTCTGATACAGCTTATAATTCCTATATCTGCATCAGCAAGTTGTTTTTCAAGCTCTTTTTCTTTTCCTGGCTTTGTTATAAACGAGCTCTCGCCTGAGAATACTGCGCCATCAAAAATAGCCGCCTCTTTTTCCTTAATTGCGCCGTCGCATCTTACGAAAAGCTTGATTTCGGCTTCTCTTGAATCAGCTGCGAAGTCTTTTGCCTCTTCCCAGATAAAGCCCTTGTTTTTATCGCATTTTGCAATATCAATAACATCGCCTACAACTGCACTTGCAGTCGGAAGCTTGCCCGCTCCGGGGCCATAAAACATTACATCGCCTACGGCATTGCCTCTTACCATTATACCGTTAAACACATCGTCAACTCCGGAAAGAGGAGAAGATTTTGGAACAAGCATAGGTGAAACTCTGCAAAGAGCCTTGCCGTCCACCAATGTTGTGTAGCCAATAAGCTTAATCACATATCCAAGCTTTGCTGCCATATCAACGTCATCTAATGTTATTTTTGTAATACCCTCAGTATATACGCTCTTAACATCAACGCCCTTGCCGAATGCAAGAGAAGATAAAATGCAGATTTTTCTTGCCGCATCGTGACCTTCAACGTCAGCTGCGGGATTTCTTTCAGCATAACCTTTTTCCTGAGCCTCCGAAAGCGCCGCCTCAAAAGAAACTCCCTCTTTAATCATCTTTGTTAAGATATAGTTTGTAGTACCGTTAAGGATACCGAAAATCTCAACAACCTCGTTTCCTGCAAGGCAGTTATGCAAAGGTCTTATTACGGGAATACCGCCGCCAACACTTGCTTCAAACAAGTAGTTAATATCTTTTTCTTCGGCAATCTTTAAAAGCTCTGTTCCGTGTGTTGCAACAAGCTCTTTATTACTTGTAACAACGCTTTTTCCTGCCAAAAGAGAAGACTTTGTAAAATCATAAGCAGGATTTACTCCGCCCATAGTCTCAACAACAACAGAAATTTCACTGTCATTTAAAATATCGTTAAAATCCTTTGTAAAAATTTCTTTTCTGGGGTGGTTTTCAAAATCTCTTAAGTCCAAAACCCTTTTAACATTTATCTCTTTTCCTGAGCGCTTTTTGATGCCCTCTTTGTTCATTTCAAGAACATCATACACGCCGGAGCCAACAACTCCGTATCCCAAAATTGCAATATTTATCATTTTTCCTACGCCTTTCTTTTTGCCTTACGCAATTTATTTTACTCTCCTGAGGTAATCTCCGCTTTTTTAACGTGCTCAATCGCTCTTAGCTTTTTAAGAAGAGAAGCAGCACTTATGTCCATTCCCTCAATTCGAAGACAAACAGTAATAATCGCTCCGCCATTTACGGGAATACTCTGGTTAATCGTAAGCACATTTGCTTTCTGGGAAGCCAAAACCTTTAATATGCACGATAAAACGCCCGGCTCATCTGCAACCTCGAAAAACAAAGTTATAATACTGTCTTTATTTGCCTCCTCAACAGGAAACACACAATCTTTATATTTATAAAAAGCCGAACGGCTTATTTTAAGCTTTTCCGCAGCTTCGCTTGCCGTTTTGCATCTGCCGGTTTTTAAAAGCCTTTTTGCCTCTAAAACCTTGGTAAAAATCTCAGGCAGAACCGCAGAATCGACCAAAAGATACTTAGTGTCCTCTTTTAACAAGCTATCCGCCTCCTAACTGTACGCTTACGGCGCACATTTGTCCTCATAGAAAAGATAATAGCACACAGACACCTGCTTTGTCAAGGTTTTTTTAAAAAATTTTCTTCTTTTTTTCACTAAATTCGGCAGGATTTTATTTGTTGGTGTAGAAGTTATACAAGTAGGCTGTTTTTTATGGGTTTTTTTAATAAATAGCAACAAAAACCGCTGTTTGAAAGGAGAGTTAAAATGGATTGGTCGGGCGCAAAAAATTGGCTTATTCTGCTTTTTGCAGGTCTTAATATTTTTCTTATATGCACGCTTGTGTCCGTTAACTCAAATGCGGGAACAGTCAAAAAGGACACTATTTTAAAAACAGTGGAAATTCTTTCGTCAAACGGAATCTCAATAGATGAAGCTGTTATAAATCCTAAAATACCTAAGCTTAACAGCGTTGAAGTTGAAAATGCCATAGGCGACAAAAAGGCTTTTGCAAAAAAGCTTTTAGGCGATGGATTTACTGAGGATAACGATTTATACACAAAAGAAGAAAAATCAGTTCGTTTTTTTGAAAACAGCTTTTCATACAAAAATTCAAAACCTGATGACCCCATATCAGACCTTAACTCTTTAACTGTGAAAGAAAAAGTGTCGTCTTTCCTTTCGGGGCTTGGTATTTCTGTTGTGTCAGCTGAAAGCGTTGCCACGGAAAACAACGGAAACTTTACAGTAACCTTTTACCAGAGGCTTGATAAATATTCTCTTTTTGATTCATATATAACCGTAAATCTTTCAAAAGACGGTATTTCTCTGATCGAGGGAAGCTGGTTTTATACTGCGCAGGACCAAAGCAGTGTTAAAACCTCTGCAAGCAGAGTAACTCCTGCGACTTCCGCCTTGATTGACTTTATTTCAGATGAAAAAAGAATTTCAAACAATTCAACAAAAGTAACAGACGTAACAATAGGCTATACCTCGGGTGACAGTATGGAATATCATACTCACGCTTCGGCTATCCCCGTCTGGAGAATAAAAACCTCTGACGGACATTGTTACTATTTCGATGCACGTTAAGCCAAGGAGGCTTTCTTATGAGAGATTTTTTGCCCATTAATGCAGAAGAAATGAAAAATCGCGGCTGGGAAAGGCCCGATTTTTTATATATTACAGGTGACGCCTATGTTGACCACCCAAGCTTTGGACACGCAATTATTTCAAGAGTATTGGAAAACTTAGGCTTTAATGTAGCTATCCTTGCTCAGCCTGATATAAATGACGATTCTGTTTTTAAACAGTTCGGCACACCAAGGCTGGGCGTTTTGGTAACAGGCGGTAACTTAGATTCAATGGTTGCGCACTACACGGCTGCAAAAAAGAAAAGAAGCGAGGATTTATACTCCCCCGGAGGAAAAGCGGGCTTTCGTCCTGACCGCGCAGTAATCGCATACTGTAATGCGGTAAGGCGTATTTTCGGCTCTGTTCCTCTTATAATAGGCGGAATAGAAGCGTCGCTTCGGCGTTTTGCACACTTCGACTACTGGCAGGACAAGGTTCGCCGCTCAATTCTTTTTGACTCAAGAGCAGACATACTTATCTATGGTATGGGTGAGTCTCAAATAACTGAAATTGCAAAGCTGTTAGACCGTGGCGTTCCTATAAAAAAGATAAAAGATGTGCGTGGCACTTGCTATATCGCAGATAAAACCGAAGAAATTAAAGACTCGATAACAATAGAGTCTTTTGAAAAGGTATCAGAGGATAAAAAAGCATACGCCAACGCCTGCCGTGTTCAGTATGAACAGCAAGACCCCATACGTGGAATAAAACTCGTTCAGCCTCACGGAGATAAGGCGCTTGTTCAGAATATCCCCGCAATGCCACTTACAACAAAAGAGCTTGACAAGGTGTATGCTCTTCCGTATATGAGAACATACCACCCGTCATACGAAAAGGACGGCGGTATCCCCGCAATTTCTGAAGTAAAATTTTCGCTTGTTTCAAACAGAGGCTGTTTCGGTGCGTGCAATTTCTGTGCGCTTACTTTCCATCAGGGAAGAATAATTTCCGCAAGAAGCCATCAGTCAATTATAGATGAAGCAAAAATTATAATACAGGATCCTGACTTTAAAGGATATATTCACGATGTCGGCGGTCCGACGGCAGATTTCAGGCGCCCCGCGTGCAAAAATCAGCTTAAAAACGGCGCATGCAAAAACAGGCAGTGCCTTTTCCCGACTCCATGCAAAAACTTAGACACAGACCATGGGGACTACCTTTCTTTATTAACAAAGCTTCGTGCTCTCCCGGGTGTTAAAAAAGTTTTTGTCCGCTCGGGCTTAAGATTTGACTTTATGCTTTCTGATAAAACAGACGACTTTTTCTATGACCTTTGCCGCCACCACGTAAGCGGTCAGCTAAAGGTTGCTCCCGAGCACGTTTCAAAAAACGTTCTTCACTATATGGGAAAACCCGCGCCCGAGGTGTATAAAAGGTTTACGGAAAAGTTTAAGCTTGTAAATCAGAGGCTTAATAAAAAGCAGTACCTCGTTCCGTATCTTATGAGCTCGCATCCCGGCTCAACTTTAAATGATGCGATTGAGCTTGCGCTCTTTTTAAAGGAAAACAATATGAATCCTCAGCAGGTTCAGGATTTTTATCCCACACCGGGAAGCCTCTCAACCGCTATGTTCTACACGGGGCTTGACCCAAGAACGCTAAAAGAGGTTTATGTTCCGAGAACCTACGAGGAAAAGCAGATGCAAAGGGCGCTTTTGCAGTATAAAAATCCCGATAACCGCGCCCTTGTAATAAAGGCACTCCGCCTTGCAGGAAGAGATGATTTAATCGGCTACACAAAAGAAGCACTCGTGCGGCCAATAAATTATAAAGAAAATAAAAATGTTTTAATAACCAAAGGAGGAAACAAAAATGGCAACAATAATAGACGGAAAGGCAGTAGCCAAAAAGATAAAAGAGGACTTAAAGCTTCAGGTGGAAGGTCTAAAGCAAAAAGGCATTAATCCATCTCTTGCAGTTATTATAGTAGGTGAAGACCCTGCAAGTAAGGTTTATGTAGGCGGTAAAATAAGAGACTGCGAAGAGATTGGAATTTTATCAAAGCACTTCCCCCTTCCTGAAGAGACAACCGAAGAAGAGCTTTTGGCACTTGTTAACAAGCTAAACGCCGACCCCTCTGTTTCAGGCCTTTTAGTTCAGCTTCCTCTTCCGAAGCATATTAACGAAAAAACAATTATAAATGCAATCGACCCCTCAAAAGATGTTGATGCATTCCACCCCTTCAACGTGGGTAAAATTATGATTGGCGACTATGAATTTCTTCCCTGCACACCCGCAGGCGTTATGGAGCTTTTAGAAGCTTATAACATAGATGTAGCAGGAAAAGAATGTGTTGTTATAGGAAGAAGTAATATAGTAGGTAAGCCTCAGGCGCTTCTTCTTTTGCAGAAGAATGGTACAGTAACCATCTGCCACTCAAGAACAAAGGACCTAAAGGAAGTTACAAAGAGAGCTGACATATTGGTTGTTGCTATCGGCAAAGGCGAATTTGTAACAGGCGATATGATTAAAGAGGGTGCAGTTGTAATCGATGTTGGTATGAACAGAAACGCCGAGGGCAAACTTGTTGGCGATGTTCACTTTGAGAGCGCCAAAGAAAAGGCTTCATTTATCACCCCCGTTCCCGGTGGCGTCGGCGTTATGACCCGTGCCGTACTTATGAAAAATGCAGTTCGCGCGGCAGTTTTAGCTTCCGAAAAATAATTTTTAAAGGAGCTTTTTATGAAAAACATTCTTGAAAGCGGATTTTCTCAGTTAGGGATTGATATTACGCCCGAAATGGCAGACCGTTTTGAAAAGTATTTTAATTTTCTTGTTGAGTATAATAAAAATGTAAACCTCACTGCAATAACCGAAAAAGAAGATGTCATAAAAAAGCATTTTATAGACTCAGGCTCGCTTTTAAGCGTTCTTGATATAAGCAAAAGCGCAAAGGTTATAGATGTCGGAACAGGGGCAGGCTTTCCGGGAATGGTTTTAAAAATTCTCCGCCCCGACCTTGAGATTACGCTTCTGGATTCTTTAAACAAGCGAATAGTTTTCTTAAAAGAATGCGCTGCGCTTCTGGGCCTTGAGGTAAACTGTATTCACGCGCGTGCTGAGGATGCGGCTAAAAAGAGCGAGCTTCGCGAATGCTTTGACGTCGTAACATCACGAGCTGTTGCAAACCTCACAACACTTTCGGAATACTGTCTCCCGTTTGTAAAAGTGGGTGGCGTTTTCGCTCCTCTTAAAGGCCCTGCCGCAGAGGACGAAATAAAAAATGCTAAAAACGCCATTAAGATACTTGGCGGTGAGCTTCGCAGTGTAAAGGATGTATGCATAGGAAATTACTCGCACAAGATAGTTTTGGTCGACAAAATATCAAAAACTCCCTCAAAGTATCCCAGAAACGGCGCAAAACCGATAAATAATCCGTTAAAATAGCGCAAAAAAGTGAATTTTTTGATGTAATTTGAAGAGCGATTTGACTTTTCTTTTTTACCAGTTTATGGTAATATAAAGATGTCAAATCGCTTTTGTGTTTTGATAACATACGAACGAAAGGCACAGGTAAAAATATGACAAGCACAGTTTTAAATTCTTCTCCTGCTAAAAACGTAATATACGTTCCAATAAACTGTGTGTATCCTAACCCCTTTCAGCCACGACACTTTTTTGACCAGAAATCTTTAACAGAGCTTTCAATTTCAATTAAAAGTGTCGGAGTTTTGCAGCCGATAAGCGTTCGGCAGTGCTTAGGTGAAAACTACGAGCTTATCGCAGGCGAAAGAAGACTTCGCGCCGCAAAGCTTGCAGGGCTAAGTCATATTCCCGCTATTATCTATGATATTTCAGATAATGACTCGGCGATTATTGCGCTACTTGAAAACCTTCAGCGCGCTGACCTTTCATTTATGGAAGAAGCCGAAGGATATCTAAAGCTTATTGAGTATCACAATATGACACAAGAGGAGATTGCAAAAAAGGTTGGCAAAAATCAGTCAACAATAGCAAACAAACTAAGGATTTTAAAGCTTCCCGAAGAGGTTAAAAAGCTTTTAATTTCCTCAAAGCTTACCGAGCGCCACGCAAGAGCGCTTTTAAAGCTTGAAACAGAAAAGGCTCAGCTTAATGTTTTAAACAAGGTTATAAAAAATTCACTTAATGTTTCGCAAACGGAAGAGCTTATTTTGAAGATGCTCGAAAAGAACGGAGACTCACAGCCAAAAAAGCATTTTTATGCAGGCTTTAAAAGTGTACAAGTTGTTGTAAACACTATCCGCCAAAGCGTTCATATGATAAAAAACGCAGGCATGGAAGCAAGCCTTAAAGAAAGAATATATGACGAGTATGCAGAATACACTATCAGAATTAAGAAACCTCCTAAAGATAATTTCTGATAAATCTTGTTCTGCAAATCGCATATAGATATATCACCACCCCTTATTCATTTATCATTCCCTAAGGAAGAACAGAGGCAAAAACTCTCCCCTTTTGCCGCTGTTCTTTTCCTTTATAAACAAAAAAGGAGCATTGGCCGCCACCAGACAAGGAAGTATTGGTTTTGAATGGCTATTTTCCGCTTATACTGCACA
>CALAUK010000131.1 GCA_937892135.1 uncultured Clostridia bacterium
ATATCTATGAGCAAATTGTAGCGATTTTATCTATCGTTTGTGGTGAATAGTCATATCAAATGTAAATAGAATTTTTTTGCACAAACCAAAAAACCGTTACCTGATAGTAACGGTTTTTTGGTTTTTAATTTAAAAGAAAAATCATAAAGGTTAAATACCCCGCAAATGTTACCCACAAAAGATACGGAATCTGAAGATATGCCGCAAGAGGCGAAATTTTATAAAATCGAAGTATCATCGATATAATTAGTACCCACAAAATCAAAAGCCATAAGAATGCGAAAAAATATGTCTTAAGATTAAAAAATATTATGCTCCAGAAAAAGTTTACCACAAGCTGCAAAACATAAACCTTTAAAGCCTCAACTCTTTCTTCACCCTCACCCTTTGTGTATACAATGGCGCTGCTTATTCCCATAAGTGTAAAAAGTATAGTCCACACAATAGGAAAAACTATCGCCGGAGGCGCTAAAGAGGGCCTGTTGATAGTTCCATATACATCCATATTCCCGCTTGTAAAAAGCGCTGAAAGCGCACCCACTCCAAGCGCTATCAAAACACTTATTACATAGGGCTTTATTTTTTTCCACATACATAAACCTCCTTTTTCGTCTAATTATATGTTAAAAAAGGAGTGTTTATGCACTAAAAAAGCCTGCGTTTCGCAGGCTTTAATATTAAATGTATTTTTCCGGATTCTGTGTTGAGCCGTTTTTAAGTATTTCAAAATGGCAGTGGTTACCGGTTGAGTTTCCGGTTGAACCCATATAAGCAATAACCTCGCCCTTTGAAACAATATCGCCGGCCTTAACTGTCAGCTTGCTGTTATGAGCGTAATAGGTAACATATCCGTTCTGGTGGTCTATCTTTACCATATATCCGTATCCGCCCGACCAGCCGGCAAAAATTACTTTTCCGTGGTCTGCCGCTACAATAGGACTTCCATAGCTTCCGGCAATATCAAGTCCTGTATGAAATCCGCGGCTGCGGCTTCCGTAACGGGAAGAAATATAACCCCTTGCAGGAGTGATAAAGTTTGCAGTTCCAACTCCCGCAGGACGCTTTTTAGTTCCCACAAGCATAACCTGAGTCACAGGCTCTTTTATAACTGTTTCAGAAAGAATTTCTTCGTTTTCCACCTTGCCGTTTACCTTAGTAACTGTTTTTACGATTTCCTTTTCTCCCTCTTCACCGTATGTAGTTACTTTATTGCTTCCGACATAGCGACTCGAATCGTCAACTCTTTCTTCTTCATAAGCAATAACTTCTTTAACAGTAACAGTCTGAACTGTTGTAACATTTATTATAGGCTCGTATGCTGCAACCAACAGCTCATCGCCTATATCAAGCTCATCATCTTCGAGATTGTTAAGAGCTTTAAGCTCGCTCACGCTCATATCAAAATTATAAGCAATAGAGCCTAAAACATCGCCCTCTTCAACCACATAAACCTGCTTTGATTTGCTTCCGTTAAGCATTTTAACAACCATATCAACATCGCTCATAAGAAGACTTGCAGGAGCCATTTCGCAAACGGAATACATCTTTTTATCAGTTGTATATTCTACATCTTCGCTTCCGCCTGTGAACTGATTTTTAAATTCTTCTATTGCTCTTTTTGCATCCTCTTCACTCGAAACACCTGCAATAGCCGTCTCTCCAATGTATATAACATGCATTTCATAAAGCTCTGAGTTTGTTTTTAAAATAGCATCTCTTATCTCTTCATCTGAAGAATATCCGCCTCTTTTAGCGAAGCGCTTGTCAAAATCATCAGGCAAGTCAAAAGGCACTGCATCATCGCCAAAGCTTAGCTTAAACTCTTCATTAATCTTATTTAAAACAGCCTGAACTCTTTCGGGATTTTCAACTCTTATAGTTGCATCGCCTAATTTATATTCATACACATTTGCAAAGTTTGCAAAAACAACAGTAACAAAAATAACTGCTACCAATAGCACTGCCGCAACAGACAAAGCCTTTGTTTTGCTCTTGTCTGAAAGAACACCTGCCATCTTTTCTGCAAAAGAGCTATCGTTTTTCTTTTTGCTGTAAGCGCCCTCTCTCTTTCTTACTACTTCGCCAAAGCCTTTAGGCTCTTCTTTAACCTCAACAGGTATATAAATTTCTCTTTCAGGCTTTTCCAAGGGTTCTTTTTCTGTTATTCTGCCCGCAAGAAAATCAGCCTTTTCAGCCTCTTCATTTCTCTTGCTCTCTAAAATACGCTCAGCTCTTTTTCTGGCATATTCTTTCTTTTTGGCTCTTGTTTTTATCATATCTCCGACATTTTCACAGAATGCTTTTGCACCGCCAGCAATCTTAGAGACAGAGCTTTCCTCTTTTTCACTTCTGACAACCGCGCCAAACTTAGCATTTGTGCTCGATTCTTCTTTTACTTCCATAACAGTATCGCCTGTATTATATTCATCTGTGACCGCAACGCATCTTCTGTTTCTTTCCGCTGAACGCTCAGCTAGAGATTCGCTTCTGGGTTTGCTGCCTGCCATATTTCCACCTCTTTTAATTTTTTCGTAATAATTTAAAAAATCAGGTTTAAAAATTATCACAGCCCGGTGAATTCAAAATTTCCCGAATTATTTGGATTTTTACTGTATGCCGAAATCCACCTAAGTACCATTTTACAACATTTTCAAGAGAAAATCAAGTCTTTTTGTAATTATTTTGTAAAATTTGCGTCATAGTAAAGCTTATTACTCCATATTTAATTTTAAAACAAAAAAGTTGCGGAAATCCGCAACTTTTTTTGTTTTTAGCCTGCTTTAACTTCGTCCCAGGCTTCGTTAAAATATTTATTGTTTAAAGTTATAAACTCTTCGCATTTTCCTAAAAGCTCATCATCGGGATATACTGCAGGGTCATCTAAAACTTCAGGATCCATAAGCTTTTTAGCTTCTGTATTAGGAGATGCATAGCCCGTTTCTTCACTGTTCATCTGAGCAATATCGGGCCTTAACATAAAGTTTAAAAACGCCTCTGCCTCTTCTTTGTTTTCCGACGATTCTAAAATTGCAAAGCAGTCAACCGCGATATTTGTTCCCTCTTTAGGAATTACATAACACAAATTGTCGTCCATTTCAGCGGCATACACACCCTCGCCTGAATAAACAAGCGCCAAAGCCGCAGTACCATCTGAAACTTTATCCACCAAATCATCGGTTCCATAAGCAAGAAGATGCTTTTTCTGCTCTAAAAGCTTTTCTTTTGCCTGCCTGATGTGCTCAGGGTCAATATCGTTCATAGAATAGCCAAAGGATTTTAATGAAATTCCGATAGAGTCTCTTACGGAATCAAGCATACAAATCTGACCTGAGAAGTTCTCATAATCAAACAAATCCTCCACAGAATCAATCACAACATCTCCAACAAGCTCTTTATTATAAAGTATTCCTATTGTGCCCCACAAGTACGGAATAGAATACTTTCCGTCCGGGTCGTATGACCTGTTTTCTGTAAACACCGGGTCAAGATTTTTGATGTTTGGTATGTTATCAAAATTCAGCTCGTGAAGCATGCCCTCGTCTGCCATTTTCTTAACCATATAGTCAGACGGAACAATAACATCATAAGAGTTATCGCCTGAATTTTTAACCTTTGTGTACATCGCTTCGTTTTCATTGTAAGTATCGTACTCAATTTTAATTCCGGTTTCCTCATAGAACATATCAAGCAC
Source organism: uncultured Clostridia bacterium (assembly GCA_937892135.1). Taxonomy (GTDB): domain Bacteria; phylum Bacillota; class Clostridia; order UBA1381; family UMGS1253; genus CAKSHP01. The sequence goes on from CALAUK010000131.1 coordinate 3,692, forward strand.
ATCCTCAGCGATGAATTCACCCCAGTTATATACTCTTAACACTTTTTCTTCTGTCTTGTCGCAGGCGGAAAACGAAAAACCAAACGCCATAACACAGCAAGACGCAAGAAATACCGAAAAAATTCTTTTTATCATTTTCTGCCCTCCTTAATTTATTGTATCCTTTTTCTTTGTTCTGAAGTTAACAATCAACAATAATATAAATATTGTCACAAACATAAGAGTGGACAAAGCATTTATAGAGGGGTTATATCTCTTACTTACAGCAGAGTATATGAATATCGAAAGGTTTGTTGCACCTGCACCTGCAGTAAAGAAGCTTACAACAAAATCATCAATCGAAAGTGTAAGAGCAAGCAAAAATCCCGTCATAATTCCGGGCATAATCTCAGGAACAACAATTTTTGAGTATGCCTTAAGAGGTGACGCTCCCAAGTCAAGAGCCGCCTCATACATATTATTGTTAAACTGAGAAAGCTTAGGTAGTACCGATATTATGACATACGGAATATTAAAGCTTATATGTGACAATAAAAGAGATGTTTTTCCCAAAGGAATTCCTATAAATACGAAAAGTATCATAAGAGAAACACCTGTCACAATATCAGGATTCACAACAGGAAGACGTGTTATATTCATAACAACAGCCTTAGAGCTCTTCTTCATTTTATGAATTCCGATTGCCGCAAATGTGCCTATAACAGTTGCAATCACTGCTGACAAAATAGCAGTCCACAAGGTTGTCTGAAGCGCCTCAAGCATTTCAGAGTCCTCAAAAATCTGCTTATACCAGTCTAAAGTGAAGCCTTTCCATGTTGAGCCTTTTGTTGTGGAGTTGTTAAAAGAATACACCGCCATAACAAGAATCGGCGCATACATAAACAGATAAATTAAAGTAAGGTAAAGTTTTCTTAATGATTTCATCAGAAAAGTCCACCTCCCTCATCATCTTTATCGTACTTCGCAGTAAACATCATAGAGGCAAGTATTATAACAATCAAAACAACTGATATAGCCGCTCCCTTATGCCAGTTATCCTGAAGCACGAACTGATTTTCAATAAGGTTTCCCATAAGACTTGTTTTTCTTCCGCTTAAAATGTTTGAAACCGCAAAGGTTGTTACCGCCGGCATAAACACCATAGTTATTCCCGAAACAATACCGGGAATGCTTAGAGGGAAGATAATCTTTTTAAACACAGAAATCTTATCTGCGCCCAGATCCTGAGCCGCCTCAACGGCATTTTTGTCTATCTTGATAAGCACAGAATGAATCGGCAGAATCATAAACGGCAGAAAGTTATAAACCATACCGAAAACGATTGCCGCATCATTATACAAAAATTTTACGGAGCCTAGTCCTATACTGTTTAAAAGCATATTAACAAGACCGTTATTATCTAAAAGAATCATCCATGCATAAGTTCTTAAAAGAAGACTCATCCACATAGGAACAACAAGCATAGACATTAAAAATCCTTTGTTTTTAAAATCCGAACGGGCAAGTATGTATGCAACGGGATAACCAAGAAGAAAACATATTACTGTCGCAAGAGCTGAATATCCCAGTGACCTCCACAGCACCGCCATATAAATCTTGTTTGTGAAAAATTCCTTATAGTTCTGAAGCGAAAATACAACAGAACCGTTATCGGTTTCAACAGTAAAACCGTAATACAGCATAAGAATCATCGGTATAACAGTAAAAACTACCGCCCATAAAACATAGGGGTAGGCAATCCATGACTTTCTCACAGACCACTCGCCTCCTTATGCATTATATGAATGTCAAATGGTTTGACGCTGAGGCCAACATTTTCACCCACCTGACTGGCTTTAGTTGATTGAACCAAAAATTCATATTTGCCTGTGTCAACCACCATTTCGTAATGCACACCTTTAAATATGCAGGACTTGACAAGACCTGTAAGTGCGCTTATTTCATCATCGGGCTCTGAAATCTTAATATCTTCCGGTCTTATTACCACGTCAACCGCTTCGTTTTCTTCAAAGCCTTTATCAACACAAACAAAATCGGTATCCAAAAAGTTTACCAATTCATCTTTTTTCATTATTCCGTCTATAATATTTGACTCACCGATAAAGTCAGCAACAAACGCATTTTCTGGCTCATTGTAAATATCCTGCGGAGTTCCCATCTGCTGAATAACACCGCCACGCATAACAACTATCGTGTCAGACATTGTAAGAGCTTCTTCCTGGTCGTGAGTTACATAAATAAATGTAATACCAAGCTCTTTCTGGATATTCTTAAGCTCTATCTGCATTTCTTTACGAAGCTTAAGGTCAAGTGCGCCAAGGGGCTCATCTAAAAGCAAAACATCAGGTTCGTTAACAAGCGCACGCGCAATTGCAACTCTCTGCTGCTGACCGCCCGACAAGGCATCTATATCTCTTTTATCGTAGCCCTCAAGACCAACAAGCTTAAGCATAGCCAAAACCTTTTTTTCGATTTCCTTTTTGTCTACCTTTTTAAGCTTTAAGCCAAAAGCTACGTTTTCATACACATTCATATGAGGAAAAAGGGCATACTTCTGAAACACCGTATTAAGCTTACGCTTATGCGGCGGAAGAGAGGTAATATCTTCTCCATCATAATAAACCTTTCCCTCAGTAGGCTTAACAAAGCCACCTATAATACGGAGTGTTGTTGTTTTGCCACAGCCTGACGGGCCTAAAAGCGTAACAAACTTATGCCTCTCAATTTCAAGAGACAAGTTTTTTAAAACCTCCGTTTCGCCAAAATCCATTGATACGTTTTCGAGACGTATTATCTGCTTGGACATTTATCAATCCCCTTTCATATCACATATACCGCAAATTACACGATACTGCTTTATATTAAATCGCAAAAAACCCCCTCTTTTTCAAAAATGAAAAAAAGCGAGTTTTTTTAATATCGACATATATAATATATAACCTTTTTTAAGAAAAGTCAATATGTTTAAAGCATTTTTTTAGCCCGAAATCAATTTTATTTTTATATGTTTTCAATCTGCCAGTCAATTATCTCTTTTCCGCACTCTTCTAAAAGCTTATTTGCCATAGAAAAATGGCCGCAGCCCAGGAATCCTCTGTGCGCAGAAAGCGGACTCGGGTGAGGCGCTTCAAGCACGCTGTGGCACGGATTTGTTATAAGAGCCTTTTTTGCCCTTGCATTCCCACCCCACAGAAGAAAGACTATTTTTTCGTCTCTCTCGTTTAAAAGCTTTACTATATTATCTGTAAATATACTCCAGCCTATCGACTGATGAGAGTTTGCCTCTCCCGCACGGACTGTAAGAGAAGTATTTAAAAGCAAAACGCCCTGCCTTGCCCATTTTTCAAGATATCCGTTGTTTGGAATATAGCACCCTAAATCATTTGAAAGCTCTTTATACATATTAAGAAGAGACGGCGGGATAGCCACTCCCTTTTGCACCGAGAATGCAAGCCCATGGGCCTGCCCCTCCCCGTGATACGGGTCCTGCCCTAATATTACAACCTTAACATCTTTGTAAGCAGTAAGCTTTAAAGCATTAAAAATAGAATACATATCAGGATAAACAGTCCTCGTTTTATACTCATTTTTAAGAAAAGCGCGAAGCTTTTTATAATATTCTTTTTCAAATTCATCTTTTATAAGGTTGTCCCAGTCATTTCCTATAACTACCATTATGGCCTTATTCCTTCCCATGTGTCTTGGTTGTATATAACATCTGCCCCGTTTATTTTAGGCTCAACTTCTGTGTAGTATCTTTCGTTTCTTAGGGTGTTATAAATATCCTGCTTAACATCCTCGAAAGACTCATAGAGTCTGTATTTATCAACAAGTAATATTATGTGATATCCGTTTTCTGTTTCAACCACTTCGGAAATCTCGCCTTTTTCAAGTGAAAATGCGGCGGTTTCAAATGCATAAAGCATCTCGCCTCTTCCGAATGTGTAGCCTGCGGGATATGCCATAAGACCGGGGTCTTCAGAATACTGATACATTAAATCATCAAAGCTGTACTTTCCTTTTCTTATATCCTCTAAAATTTTATTTGCAAATTCCTTTTTCTCAATTTTAACACTGTCTGCATAAGGATATCCTGTATCATCAACCGTGCGGATAAAGATTTGCTTTGCGGTAACCTTTTCAGAAAGATAGTTTTTACTGTTCTCCTTATAATAGTTATAAAGCTCTTCTTCTGTAACCTCGTCTGTCATAATATCCAGAAGCTTTGACTTAACAGCAAAATTTTCCTGAATAGTACGGTAGGTTTCATAGCTTATTCCATAGCCTGATAAAAACTTTACAAAAGCATCGTGTCCGCCAAAATTATTCTCATAAAGCTGAATTTTCTCTTCAAGCAAACGCTCCTCTGTAACAGATAAAGAAACAGAAAGCTCATCTGCAATCTGCTGTGTAACTGCCATCGCCACAGCCTCACGCTTAACATATTCTTTAAAATCTGCACTGTCTTCAGGTTTGACCGACTCTATTTCCATATTAAGCTTAAAATAATTCATAAGCTCTGTAAAATAGTTTGTTCTTATTGGCTGACCATTAACTAAAAAGGCTATTTCACGGCTCATTATCTGATGAGAAGACTTGTCCATAATCTCTGCCGAAGAAGTTTCGTAATCATATGTAACAACCATATCAAGCTCTTCTGCCAGCTTCCTTAAGGGAACATAGGTGGTATTATTATAGATAAAATTATCTATATTAACATCTCTTCCCATTATTTTAATATTCATTTTTCCGCGCACAACTGAAATATTTTCAAATATGTCAACCGCAAATGTACATGTGCCGATTAAAAGCGCACACGATAAAAAGCCGATGACAAAATTTATAATCTTACTTTTCATATTTTTTCCTCCTGAAAATCTGCATATATGTACATTATATCATACATCTTTAAAAAAATAAAGTGTCAAATTTTGCAGAATTTGTTTTTTCTGCTTTTTTGCCTTAAAACAACATACGATAAAAATTTTTTCCATTTTTTATTTAATAAAAATGTAAAGACAAAAACTTGCTCTTTTTTAAATTATGTAAACTTTGCTCGTATGAAGATTTTTTATGCTTTTTTCTGTTTCAATGTGGAAAACTCAGTGGATATGTGGTAAACTGCTCTTGTTTTTATCAAAATTATCCTCTTTTTATGTGGATAACTATATGAACAAGTGGATAACCTGCCATTTAATAATAATTTTGCAACTTTGTTATGTAAACTTAAATTTAGCAAATCAAATTGTTTTTCATGTCGAATTTTTGTTCATCTCTTCTTTTTTTACTAAAATATTTTTTTCTTCCTAATCGTTTTTTTTTGCTTTTTAATGCTTTAAAAAAATGAAAAAAGTATTGTTAAAACATTTCCCTTATGCTATACTTATTGTATAGATTTTTATAACGAAAGGAGAGATAAAATGTCTTTGCCTAAAAAAGAAACCCTGCGCATTGCTTATCTTGACATTTTAAAAATTCTTTCTATCTTTGCAGTTCTTATAATACATGCAAGCGTTGAGGGATTTTATTATCCTCCGTTCAGCGTTAAATATGTTTTTACTGTGATGCTTAGCTGCCTTTCACGTTTTGCTGTTCCCGTTTTTGTAATGTGCTCGGGAGCAGTGTTTCTTTCAAAAGAAAGAGAATTTACAATAAAGCAGATATTTTTTAAATACATTTTCAGAATAGTAGTAGTTTTAATTGTTACTTCCGTTTTTTATGAGTGCGTAACCATTTTGGAGGTTTATTTTAAAACAGGTGTTTTTGACTTGTTTTTAATTAAAAGAGGTATCTATAACCTTTTATCCTTCAACACGCATTTTCATTTGTACTATTTATATATAATGGTTTTGGTGTATGCCTTTGTTCCTCTTATAAGGACCTTTTTAAAGGCGTCGGACAAAAGCACGGATTTTTATTTGCTTGTTTTCTTATTTGTAACGGCAAATCTTCTTCCGACTTTGCGTTTCTTTTTCCCGTTTGACAGATATTTCGGAGGAATAACAACTCAATTTTCGCAAAACCTATCCTACGGAATGATTTCCTATTTCTTTTTAGGATATTTTCTTAATACATACACCTTAACAAAAAAGCAGACTTCCCTTGTTGTTCTGCTCGGCATTCTTGGCGGAGTGGCAACTTTTCTGCTTACTACAATCAATACAATTAAAACAGGCGTGCTTTGCGAGTTCTTTTTAAACAGCACCGCCGTTAATGTATATTTTATGGCAGCAGGGCTTTTTGCATTTATAAAAAGTGCTTTCAAAAAGCCTTTAAAAGATAAAACTTTAAATGTTTTATCCTTATTATCCAAAAGCACATTTGTAACCTATCTTATACACCCGTTTTTTAATATCATATTCAAAAATCTGGGACTTAGTTTATCGGCATTTTCGCCCCTTTTGTCTCTTCCCGTTATGGTTTTAATAAACTTTGTGCTTTGCTTTTTTGTATACCTCGTACTTTCAAAGATACCACTTATAAAAAAATTCATATAAGGGCAGAATAAATATTATATTTTAGTAAAGGATGATAAATATGACAGACAAAGAACTATTTGAAAAATTAAGCTATTCTCCTGTTCATGCAAACGAGAATATCACAGATAATCTCTTAAAGGAGGCTTTTGACTATGCAGAGGGATATAAAAGCTTTCTTGACAAAGCAAAAACAGAACGCGAATCCGTTTTGGAGGCTGTAAAGCTTGCAGAAGAAAACGGCTTTGAATGTATTGATAAAAAAGACAGCTTAAAGCCCGGCGATAAGGTTTATGCCGTAAACAACAAAAAAGGCGTTATCCTTGCAGTTATCGGAAAAAAGAATATCTCCGAGGGCGTTAATATGGTCGGCTCTCATGTTGACTCTCCCCGCCTTGATTTAAAGCTTCGCCCCTTGTTTGAATCAGACAATATGGCTTGGTTTAAAACTCAGTACTACGGCGGAATAAAAAAATATCAGTGGCTTACTATTCCGCTTGCTATGCATGGTGTTGTGTGCAAGGCAGACGGAAGTGTGATTAATATTTCAGTCGGCGAAGATGAAAATGACCCCGTTTTCACTATTACAGACCTTTTGCCCCATCTTGCTCAGGAGCAGTCTTCTCAAACAGTAGCCAAGGCCTTTAATGCAGAAAACTTCCATATTCTTATCGGTTCAGTTGCCAAAGGCGATGACGAGATAAAAGAAAAGGTTAAATTTAATGTTCTTTACTTGCTTAATGAAAAATACGGCATAACAGAAGAGGACTTCACAAGTGCGGAAATTGAATTTGTTCCCGCTATGAAAGCAAGAGACATCGGTTTTGACAGAGGAATGATTGGCGCATACGGTCAGGACGACAGAGTCTGCGCTTATGCGTCACTTAAAGCTATATTTGACTTAAAAGAAATACCCGACCTTACAAGCATCTCTCTTCTTGTTGACAAAGAGGAAATCGGCTCAATGGGTATGACAGGTATGCAGTCAAGATTTTTTGAACTTATGATGTCTCGCTTTATTACTCTTCAGGAGGGAAGCTGCGACTCATACAAGCTTAATTTCGCACTTTCAAACTCGTCTTGTCTGTCAGCAGATGTAGGCGCGGCTTTTGAGCCTAAATTTGCCGAGGTTCACGACAAAGCAAACGCTGCGTTTGCAGGTTGCGGTGTTTTGGTTTGCAAATACACAGGAAGCCGCGGAAAATCAGGCTCTTCCGATGCAAATGCTGAGTTTGCGGCAAAAGTAAGAAGAATATTTAATAATGAAAAAGTTTTATGGCAAAACGGCGAGCTTGGAAAGGTTGATGTAGGCGGCGGCGGAACTATTGCACAGTATGTTGCAAATTTAGGATTAAATGTTATCGATTGCGGCACTCCAATCCTTGGTATGCACGCGCCCTATGAGGTTTCAAGCAAGTTTGACTGCTATATGACATATAAGGCTTACAAAGCATTTTTTGAAAATAACTGAGTTTTTTATGCGCCCTGTCTGCTCACGGCAGGAGCGCATAAATTTTAATTATTTTAAGTGGGCAGAAAGGTAAGAAAACAATGAGCCGAACAAGCGGTGTTTTAATGCATATATCTTCCCTTTTCGGAGACTACTCCTGCGGAAGTTTTGGCGAAGAGGCAAAGTATTTTGTTGATTTTTTAGCCGACTGCGGTTTTAGCTGGTGGCAGGTTTTGCCCTTTTGTCTTGTTGACGAATGTAATTCCCCATATAAATCCTACTCAGCTTTTGCAGGCAATCCATATTTTATAGACTTAAGTGAACTTAATAAAAAAGGTCTTATTACAGAAGAAGAGCTTTTATCAGCGAAGCAGCAAACCCCATATTCCTGCGAATACACACGCCTTTATCATACAAGATATCCTATTCTTATGGAAGCCTCCAAAAGAACCTCGGAAAGAGACAAAATAGAAAAATTTATATCAGAAAATCCTTATCTTGATAAGTTCTGCACATTTATGGCACTCAAAGAGGCAAACAACCAAAAACCATGGAATGAATGGGAAAATCACGCTCCTGATTCCGACACATTGTTTATGTGGAAATTTATTCAGTATGAGTTTTTCGCACAGTGGTCAGAAATTAAAGAATATGCAAATTCAAAGGGCATAAAAATAATAGGCGATATCCCGATATATGTGTCTTTCGACAGCGCAGATGTATGGTCAAACAAAGAGCTTTTTGACCTTGACGAAGATTTTACTCCCCTCCACGTTGCAGGCGTTCCGCCTGACTATTTTTCAGAGGACGGTCAGCTTTGGGGAAACCCCTTATATAAGTGGGACATTATGAAAAAAGATGGTTTTTCATGGTGGAAAGACAGGCTTTCTCATGCATTTAAAATGTTTGATTCCGTAAGAATTGACCACTTCAGAGGTCTTGAATCATACTGGAGTGTTGAAAGAGATAAAAAAACAGCAAGAGAAGGAAAATGGGAAAAAGGTCCGGGAAAAGATTTTATAGATATGATTCATTCTTCTTTCCCCGATAATATGGTTATTGCCGAAGATTTGGGAGAGATAACCGAAGAAGTAAATGAGCTTGTAAAATACAGCGGTTTCCCCGGAATGAAAGTTTTCCAGTTTGGCTTTTTCGGTGATTATAATAACACCCATCAACCCCATAACTATCCTGAAAACTGCATTGCTTATACAGGAACTCACGATAATAATACGCTCTTAGGCTATGTTTGGGAGCTTGGTGAAAACGAAAGAAAGAATATGCTTTCCTACTGCGGCTACGATAATCCCGACTGGAACAATGGTTATGATAATATATTAAAAACAATGTTTCAAAGCCATGCAAAAACAGTTATTCTTCCCATTCAGGATGTTTTAGGCTACGGCTCAGACACACGCCTTAATATCCCCGGAAAGCCGGATGGGAACTGGCAATTTCGAATAACAAAAGAGCACCTCGATGCTATAAATAAAGAGAAATACAGAAAACTAAATTACATTTACGGAAGAAAAAAGCCTGTGTCAAACTGACACAGGCTTTTTATATGTTTTAAATATCGCCGGTATAAATAACTATAAGCTTTAATTTGTTTGTATAAGCATGAGCGAAAATCAAAGATGCCGAATCATCTTTAACATCTTCAAACGAAACAATAGACTCCCATGTAGGATTCTCTATTTTCGGTTCGTTGCCTTCTTTAACAACAATTCTGTATATTATAACACTGTCGTTCTTTGCATAACCTTCTTTATTTGTCTCGTCTAATGTGTAAGTTGTATTTTCACCATCTGTAACAGTCTCGACCTCTTCAGGCGCAATCATAATAAGCGCATCACTCTTTGAAGCTACTGTACCTAAAATAGTCTTGAACTTATAGTCTCCATTGTAGATAGTTGAATCGTGTTTTGATTCAGGAACGAGATTGCTTAAATCCGCTTCCACTCTTATCTGATTTACAAATCCGTCTCCGTCATAACCAAATCTTACAACATCACCCACGGAAACATCTTCAAAGGTTGAAGAAGCATTTATTGTGTAATATTCTTTTATATAACTTCCCTCAGCCACTTCAAGCATATAACAACTGTTTCCGCTTTCGGGATTTATAGCGTTCATCTTTCCTAAAACAACAGCAATCGGAGTTTCTGCATTAATTGGCTTTGAAGTATCAACACCATACACCAATAAAACAGATGCAACACCCGAGGGGCTTATATTATAAGCCTCGATATTATATGAAGATGCGTTTGTGAAAAGTGACAAGCCGGTATATTTTTTGTATCCCTTTGTTTCGTTTCTGTTATCAGGCACTACCAAAACCTTAGTCGACGCATTTGCAAATATTTCATTTCCGAAATTACCGCTTCCGCTGTATCGAAGAGCAGTTACCTGTGAGCCCATAATAAGGTCACCATTTTCTGCACTCTTTCCAAGCTTGATGTTACCGCTGCCATCTGTTGAAAGAATTGTAAGATTTGAAATCTCACCATTTGAATTTCTTACATATCTTACAAGCTGTGACTTTTCAGCATTTGCTGTGCCATCTCTCTCATTTGAATCAAGTCTTGAAGCAATATTTTCAATAGCAGCGATCACATCGTCTGCACTGGTAACAATTCTGCCGTTAATTTTTGCATTGTCTGCAAAATCCATTCTCTCAGGAGTAGTAGATGAGCCTGTCAAAGGAAGTATCTTAACTGTTGCAACATCACTTGCAGCGCCTGTAAGAGCACCAATAGTAATGTAGCCATACTCACCCTCTGCCTCAGCAGTTATTTTCACCGCGGCAATTCTTTCCTTATAGTCTAAGTAATATGTTCCGCTTGTTCCGATATCCAACGAAACCTTACCTGTATCAATAAGCTCAGCCAGTTCTTTTGTAACCTTATATTCTTTTCTGCCTATAGTATAAAGGTGCTGACTTCCTGACTTTTGGGTTATCTTTCCTGTTACAGTATCTGATATAGCCGCCTTACAGATAAACATTGTCTGGTCTTTGCTCTTTGCAACAGACAACACGCTCATTGTCTTAAGGTTTTCTACTTTTACATCGCCGCCTGTTTTTGAATCCTCTATCATTATTGTAAGAGATTCATCCAGCTGGTCAAGACAAACGCTCTTTCCTGTATTGTAATAATCATACACAATATAATTGTTGGAAGCTATTGAGTCTTTTGTTAAAACAGGACTTTTTACTACATATGTTTCATAGTCTTCAATAAATATTGCATCATACGAAGAGTCTCCGTCAGAATCAAGAAGCTTTACAGAGCCGTAAATAAAGTCCTCGCTTGCAGGGTCAAGCCACAAAGAAAGGTCTCTTTCATCAGAATCTCCGGAATTTTTATAATCGTAAACCATTCCGTTATACACAAGCTGTGCAGTGTTTGAAATATTAACCTTCTCACTTCTTGTGCTTGTAGCTACATGATACTCTAACTTAAGATTGTCAAAAGTTTCAATATCGTCGCTTTCAATCGTTATTTCCTTATTTTTATTGCTGCTTGTGTTAAGAGAAACCAAAATATTATTTCCCTCATCATCAGTTTTGTAATATCCTGAAATATAATAGCCCATGTAGTTTTTAAAAGTAGCAGTAGTTTCGATATCCCCATAGGATACAACAAGCTTTTCTGTGCCTTTCTCTAAAAGAATTTCACCTTTTTTTATGCCTGTTACATCTGAATTTATCGTAACACTTCCGTCTACATTTGTAAGCATATAGTTTTTAAACTCTTTAATTCCAAGCATATCATTTAAAAGAGTTTTCTTCTTGCTTGAACCGGGGTCTAGCATTTCAACCTCAAGTGCATTGTAAACAATCTGTGCCACAATGCCTCTTGATGCGGGCAAATCAGTCGGAGAAAGCGCTGCATTTTTGGTAAGACCCAAATCAGATGCTGTTTCAACATATCCCTTAGGCCAGCCGCCCTTTTCCTCCGCAGTCTGTATGTAACCTAATGTGCACACAACCATCTTCAATGCCTGTTCATAGGTAACCGGTGAATTGGGCGCAAATGTGTTATCTCCCATTCCCTTTATAATTTCCTTATCGTAAGCAAATTTAACATAGCCGCTTCCCCAGTGAGCTGTGCCATCAGGATTTTTCATATCTGTAAATATATCAGATATATCAATATTTGACACATACTTTTCCATGCCCATCGCTCTTGTTATCACAGCAGCAAACTCTGCTCTTGTGATAGTATTATCGGGCTTAAATGAACCATCCTCATATCCTGCAAGCAGGCCTAAGGACACCAAAGAAGATATGGATTTGCCGTATTTATGAGAGTCATCTACATCTGTAAATGCATATGTCCCCGCAACCAAAAAAGGCATAACCATTGTAAGCACAATAAATACGCAAAAAAGCTTCTTTAAAACCTTCATCTTTTGTACCTCCTCTTAACATACATTTATGTAATTTTAAATTAATTTTTACTCATCAGGAGACAACACTCCGATAATAATACTATATCATTAATTTTTCAAGCAGTCAACAACATAAATGTTATTATATTATTACAATTCGAATACATTTTTAAGCCATTATAGTTAATTTTGTCGATTTTTTCAAGATAAAATATACATTTTTACCAAAAAAACAGGCATAAATTCTATTAATACAGCCCAAAAAGTATTTGACAATAAAGCTAAAAGAGTATAAAATATATTATAGAACGCTTTTAGTTATTTTTTATTATACGGAGGTAGAAAAATGAAGAAATTAATTTGTACTATAATGGCAGTTATGATGATTATCTCATGTTCTTCAGCGCTTGCAGCAAGCTTTGTTGATATGCCTGATAACTGGGCAACAGAAGCTCTTACAAAAGCAGTTGATAACAACCTTTTAACAGGATATGATGACAACACAATAAGACCTAATGACAATGTTACACGAGCGCAGATGGCAACAATTATGGTTCGTGCTTTTGGCGCAACAAAAGAGGCCGACATTTCTGCTTTTTCTGATGTAAACAGCACTGACTGGTATTATTCTTATATGGCAATTTCAGTTGAAATGGGTCTTTTTAAGGGTGACGGCGAAAATCTTAACCCCACAAAGAACATTACACGTCAGGAAGCATTTCTTGTTTTGGCAAGAGCCTTTGATTTAAAAGACGGTGAGTCTTCGGTATTGGATAGCTTTAATGATAAAGAAAATGTTGCAAGCTGGGCTGCCGGCGCTACTGCAGCTATGGTTTCTAATGGTTATGTTAATGGCTCTAATGGCAATTTAAACCCCACAAACAACATAACAAGAGCTGAATTTGCGGTTTTGATGAACAATATAGTTAAGCAGTATATCACAGAAAGCGGAACATATGAAAAAGACGATATTGCCGAAGGCAACATTCTTGTTCGTGCAAACGATGTTACAATCAAAGGCGCAACAATCAAAGGTAACCTTATCTTAGGCTCGAGTGTTGAAAAGGGCGGAGTTATTCTTTCTTCCTCAAAGGTAGAGGGTGAAATCATTAATGACGATGCAAATGAAAAAGTAGTTAAGAAAGAAGCTGCAGCTGGCGGTGGCGGCGGTGGCGGTGGTTCCATCGGCGGTGGCACAGGCGACAGCGGTAATACAGGCTCCGATAATGGTGAAGCTCCAGGCATCGAGGACGGCGGCGAAATCTAAAAATAATTTTAAGGAACTAAGTTTATGAAAAGATGTAAAATTGCCGGTCTTATAGTTGATATTAACTGTATCGGTGAAATGATGGAAAGCAGAATAGAAAAATACCGCATTTCTGATTCAGACGGGAAAGAGGCGGATATTACAATAGATATCCCCGAATCTGTTATAGAAGAGCGCGTTTTAAAAAGCTCCTCTGCGGAAATAGGTTATTCAGGCTTTGAATATGTTTTGACAGGCGGGCACTTTTACCGCACACTCATAAATTTTGACGGATTTATGCTTCATTCCTCTGCTGTTGTGTTAGACGGAAAAGCTTACCTTTTCTCAGCCCCCTGCGGAACAGGAAAATCAACACATACTTCGCTTTGGGAAGAATACTTTAAAGACCGCGGCGCATATGTTATAAATGATGATAAGCCTGCTATACGCATGGAAAAAGACGGCACATTTACAGTATACGGAACTCCCTGGAGCGGAAAAACAGACAAAAACCAAAATTCCTCAGCGAAGCTTTGTGGAATATGCTTTCTTGAAAGAAGCGACGTTAATACTATTGAGAGGCTTCCCATTTCCCAGGCTATGGCAAAGCTTATATGGCAGACAACAAGGCCGAGAGACGAAGAAACTTTAGCGAAGCTTATGTCGCTTTTAGACAAGCTTTTAGCCGAAATCCCCGTTTACAAAATGGGCTGTAGAATTGATTATAATGCGGTAGAAACAGCATATAACGCTATGAAATAACT
>CALAUK010000132.1 GCA_937892135.1 uncultured Clostridia bacterium
CTTTGCTTTTAATACAAAATCTTTATATGTTGGCTCGGTTGAATTGGCCTCGTTTGAGCCATAGAGTATTTCAAGCATAAGTGTTCCGTCATATCCGCTTTCGGCTAATTCTTTTCCCACATATTCAAAATCCACTTTGCCTGTAAAGGGAATCTGATGGTTATCTTTTATTATATTGTTGTCGTGAATGTGAAGAGTTGCGAGTTTTTCAGCAAAAAGAGGCATCGGCTTTTCGTCTTTAAGCCTTGAGTATTCATGTCCGCAGTCCCAACAGAATTTTGCATCAGGAACCAAACTCATCACAAACTCAAGATTTTTTGTATATGCTAAGTTTTCAAAAGCAATTGTTACTCCCTTTTCTCTTGCATAATTTCCGATTGCAGTGTATCTTTCTCTGGAATATTCATTTATTGATTCTTCGGGAGCATCATAAGGAGGGTGAACAACAATTACAGGCACATTGTTTCTTGCACAGGTATCAATGTTTTCCATAATTCTTTTTGCCATTACATCCCCGGCAGGACCCGGCCTTGACATATCCTGAATAACCACAGTTTCACCATTGTGTTTTATATTATACTCTGAGTGCAGATTGTCTAAGATAATCCCGGCATCTCTTATGGCACAGATTACCTTGTCAATTTCGGGGTGTTTTGCATTTATAAAAGTTCTTGAAACTCCTATTTCCTTAAGAGCCTGAATCTGTTCATATATATCTGTTTTGCAGTTTACATAAAGCATAATTCCGGGCTGCATATTAATCCTCCTTTGAGTTTTTAATAAATTCTTTTGCTAAGTTAGTTATGCCTTCATAATCATCATTTTCAAGCATTTTGGTGTTGACAATGCCGTTTCCTATACCCACACCTGAAAAACCGCCTTTTAAGAAGTCAGATATGTTTTCTACGTTCACACCGCCAACCGCAAGAAATTTGACATTTGAGAGGGGAGCGGAAACTGCTTTTAAATAACTTATGCCGCCCACTGCGTTTACGGGGAAAAGCTTTACGAAATCTGCACCCGCTCTTGTTGCCAGTGTAATTTCGCTTGGAGTAAGTGCACCGGGAATAGAAATAAGACCTTCCTCTTTTGTCTTTTTGATTACATCGACATTGGTATCAGGGGAAATTATAAATTTACCGCCTGCTTTTTTTGTAAGCTCAACCTGATTTTCGTTAAGAACTGTTCCTGCGCCTGTTATCATTTTTTCGCCGAATTCATCAATTATCATTTTGATTTTTTCTGCAGTTTCGGCATCTGAGGTTTTCCCGGTTGCATCATAGGTACATTCAATTATTCTTATGCCTCCATCATATAGTGCCTGACAAAGCTTTATGAGCTTATCTTTATCTACATTACGGACGATTGCAATAATTTTTTCCGTCTGTATTTTTTCGATTATATCTCCCATTATTTTTTGGCTCCTTTTTTTCTTATTAAAATAATAGTTACAGCGGCAATAATCAATACTAATGCAGCCACAATCCATACATAATAGCTAACGGCCGGTTTGTCACGGTCCTGACTTGCAAGCCACAAAAGGTTTTCGTTTGTAGTTTTGCCGCGATCTTCGCCATACATAACTGGTTTTATATTATGGTCTGCACCCTCAAGAGTGATGATTTCTGCGTTGTTGTAGCCTTTTAATGCTTCCTGCATAATCTCTGTAGCCTCATAGATAACTGAGGCATCTTTTGTTCCGTGAATGATACGAACAGGAGTGCTTTTCCACAAATCTACCGAATCGGGGTCTCCGATTCCTGCGCCGATAATAGCACCGGCAAACACATCGGGGCAGTCTCTTAAAATTGTATAAGTGCCGATTCCGCCCATTGAGTGACCAACTACATACAATCTCGATGCATCAATGGTATATGTATCATCTCCATAAGATATTCCCTGCTCAACAAAGGTTGATATCATTTTTTCCGCTGCGCGGAGATATGGCGAGGATTCAGAATTGTCCGTAGTGATAGTAGAAATAGGGACGCTTGCAGAACTGATACCGCTCCAGTACTTATTTTTTTTATCTTCGTCAGAATAGGCAATTCCGGGCGCCTGAGGCGCAAAAATAATACAGTCTTCTATACTGCTTGCGAAGCTGTCGGAAAACTCCACAAGGTCCATTTCCCACATTGTTTTTCCGTTGCAACGGCGGTAGCCTCTCTTGCCTCCGTGAAGAAACAGCACAAAAGGATATTCTTTTTCGCTGTTATAATTTTCAGGCAAATAAACTGTGTAGCGAAGTTCGCCAACTTCCATATCGGGACGCACAGATTCGCCGTAAACTGTTTTCCATACTCTGCCTGAGTATGTTTCCTGTGTGCCCTCGTTTTTTGTAGTCGTCATCTCGACTTCGGGATGAGGGTAAATAACTCCGCTTGTCTTTGCTGATACGCAAGTGGTAAGCATTAACAAAATAAGACACATTACTGTTATAATTTTTTTCATAAAAAACATCCTTTCTTATTTAAATATTTATTAAAAGCTCCATAAGTATTCCAGGGCTTTTTTAAATCTTTTTTCTTCGTCTTCGTTTTCTACTACATCGCTTTGACTAATCATTTCGTAATATTTATTAAAGACCTCGTCAGTTTTTTTGACGTTTACATCTTCCACACGGCACGGCATATTGTATTTTTTCATAAGCTCAAGTATCTGGGCATTTTCTTTTTCTTCTCCGTTAAAGTGATTCTGAATGAGAAGACCTACACCTACAAGCTCGCCATGTGTATAATTTCTTGTTTCCTGAGGGAAGAAAAATCTTGAGGCATAATAAAATTTGTGGGCAATAGCGCTCTGATTTGAGCCTCTTGTAAATCCGCTTATAACACCTGTTGCAGCAATTGTGGTAAATATGATATTTTCAAAATCGCTTGTAATTTCGCCTTTTTTCATATCGTCTATGCATTTTTGTGTTTTTTCTCTTAAAAGGTTATAAGAATATTTTGAACAAACATAGGCATAGTCAAGACCAATGGGGTAGGTGGTGGTCTCTTCCGTATATCTTTGTTTTATTTCAACAAATTTTGCCAAAGCATCAAACACACCTGCAAGGAAAAGGCGCACGGGCTGTTCTAAAAGAATTCTTGTATCTGCTATAACACAATCCACTTCATAGGAAAAATGAATTGAGCCTACGGTTCTTCCGTCGGGGGTGTATCGTATGGAAAGCGGGGAGTATGCTGCACACGTTGCACTCGAGGTGGGGATGTTAATTACGGGTGTCTTTGCAAAGTATGCACAAAGCTTGGCAAAGTCACATATTACACCACCGCCGACACCAACTATAACATCGTAACCTTCTTTGTCTGCGAGGCTTGCAAGCTCCGTTGCTCTCTCCTCGTTACAGGTTCCCGTATGAACAATAATTTCATATGTAATACCTTTTTCAATAAGGCTTTTTTCTAATTTCTCCTGTGTTTTGGAAAGTGCTGTTTTTCCTCCGATAATTAAAGGCTTTTTTCCTAGTCTTAAAACTTCTTCTCCTATTTTTTCTGTATATCCTTCTCCCTGAATATAGCGTCCGCAGCCTATTCTGAAGGATTCTTCTTTTATTGCCATAGTATCTCTCCTTAGCATTTATTTTTTATTGACACACTTTAATTTTATTGATATAATATGTCTAAAACAATACAAAAAATTGACAAATTTTTAAGATTTATTGCTATTTTGAGGTGAAATATGAATTACAGTGCATATCAGGATACTGCTATGGGAATATCGGGTATTTCGACAGTAAGTAGCGGGCATATCTTTGCTGAGCAAAACAGGGAGATATACCGTCCAAACGGCAGAAGTGATTTTTTGCTTTTTTACATAGCTTCCGGAAGCGAGCATATGTTTTTAGACCGAGAAACGATAATGACTGAAGGGTCGTTTGTTATTTTCAGGCCATTTGAAAAACAGCACCACATTCAGAAGAATAAGGGCATAAGTGAGTTTTATTATGTTCACTTTAATGCGCCCGAGGATTTCGATTTATTCGGTTTTTCAAGCTCTGTGGTTTACAATGCAAAGCCAAATACTGTTGTAAAAAAACTGTTTGAAGAAATAATAAATGAATTGCAGACAAAGCAACCTGTTTACGAAAAAGTATGCGTATCAAAGCTTTTTAATATATTATCTTTGCTCCAGAGAAGTCTCACAAAAGAGGCCAATCCTTTGACAGAGTACAGCGATAAAATTTCTTTTGTAATACAAAAAATGAACAGGGAATACGAAAAGAACTATTCTTTAGAAGATTATGCAGGAATGTGCAATATGAGCAAGTTTCATTTTTTAAGAATTTTTAAAAGCATAACAGGAAAAACGCCTATTGAATACAGAAATAAAATACGCCTTGAGCATGCAAAGGAGCTTTTGGTTGACAGAGATTTTTCCGTGACGGAGATTGCAAGAAGTGTCGGTTATGAATCAAGCGTGTATTTCTGCAATTCTTTTAAAAGTCAGATGGGAATGTCTCCTTCAAAGTACAGAAATTTAAAAAGAACATAAAAAATGCTCATCTGTAAAAGATGAGCATTTTAATTATTAAAGATTTTCACATACTTCGTCAAGAATACCGATATCCCACAAAAGCTTCGGCAGAATATATTTATCTCTGATATCCTTGCTTGCCTTAAATATGATTGGGATTAAATCTTTTTCAATTCCGATTTCGGCAATTTCTTTTGGTGCGCCGATAGAATCCAAAATTCGCTCAAATTCTTTTGTTGACGGGATTTCTTCATCAATGATTTTTGAAATTTTTCCCCAGTCTGAGACTATGATATCAAGGCGCTTTTCGTGGTTTTTCATATTATATTTATCTTCTTTTTTATCAAGCTCAAGAATGGGCTCGGCAGATTTTCCGAGAAGATTTTTTAACACGCCCTCCCAGGCTGAAACATCAAAGGCTTTTGTGTGTTTTAAAGCTTTGTCTTTGTCGGGAGTTGTGTTTTTTAGGCTGTTGTAAATTCTTACGCAGAGCATAGAAGCGACTGCACACTGTATTCCGTGCAAATCTGCGGGAGTGTTAAATTCGAGACTTCGCATATCAAGAATATGCGAAAAAGAATGCTCGGCTCCCGAAGCGGGCCGTGACAGAGACGCATAGCTCATCGCAAGGCCTGAAAGTACAAGCCCTTCAAAAACATTTTTAATTGCCGTATCGTCCAGCTTTAATATTCCATCGGCTGCATCGGCACATTTTTTAAGAGCATTTCTTACCATATCTGCAATTTCTTCGCAGTAATATTCGCCGGTGATGAGGTTTGATAATCTCCATTCGCAGATGCTTATATATTTTGCAAGCATATCGCCAAGTCCCGATTTTATCATATGAAGCGGCGCAGTTTTGAGTATATCAATATCTCCGATAATTACCTCGGCGCATTTTGACGGAATAGATACCTTAAGTCCGTCGCGTGACATAGAAGAAAGCGGAGATGCATATCCGTCCATAGACGGAGCGGTTGCAACTATTATATACGGGTTTTTGGTCTGATGCGCAAGTATCTTGGAAAGGTCATTTATAACCCCCGAGCCTATGGCTATAATTATGTCACAGTCGGGATTGTAGTGAAGAGTAAGCGAGCCTGCGGCATATTCATCGGGCTCAAGATGTGGGCTGTTAAAAATATGTTTTGATACAGATATTCCGCTTTCAGAAAGAAGCTTTGTTACTTTATCACCGGCAACGGGATATGTGTTAACATCTGCCACTATAAAAGCTTTTTTTGCATTAAATTCTTTAACATATTCGGGAAGTTTTTCTATTGCATTTTTTTCTATAATGCACTCGGGAATAAATGTTTTATGATATTTTCCGCAGCTGCAGATTTTATTTTCGTCAAACATAGGTTTCATCGGGATAGCCTCCTTCTTGTTCTAACCCAAATTATACAACATTTG
>CALAUK010000133.1 GCA_937892135.1 uncultured Clostridia bacterium
AAATCAAAACGCCCGAAAGCTTATCTTTTTCCCAGTCAATGTCGTTTCCTATTTCAGATTCAATCTGAGTTTTGGCGGTCTCAAGATAAAAATTAAATTCTCCCTCGAAAACCTTTGTCCCGTTAACCTCTAAAACAGGAGTTTCAAGTGGCTTTTCACCGCAACCGAAAAGGCAAAGGCAAAAAACCAGGCATATCAAAACAGATATAATTCTTTTCATAGTTTCTCACTTCTTTCTTTTTGCCACCCTTGTGTAAAGGGAGGATATTACATTCGCCACCAAACTCACCCATGCATCTCGCCGCGTTTGCGGAAAAGCCGTCAGAAATTACCCGTTTGAAAACTTGCAGAAAACAAGCAAAAATGCGTGCGCATTTTTCCTCTGCGGGCGCCGCATTTTTAGCGCACACTAGAAATGGGTTTTCGGTTGTGCGCGGCGTTTGGAGCAAGGGAGCAAACGGGATAATTTGTAGGCTTTGTAGCCCTTGCGGCAAACGGGGGTTTTCGGGGGTGTCCCCCGAATAAAACAAACTCACAACCTAACGGCTTTCTATACGCTTGGCGCGTCAGAACAAAACTTTTCCTCAATTTCATTTTAACACAAACTTTTTCATAAGTAAATAGCAAAATTTTTTATTCTGCCATTTTTGCAACTTATTTTTTGTGCAGTTTTAATAAAAATTGCAAATTTGCATTTTTCCTATTGACTTTTCCATTTTTTAGGAGTATAATCGTATTATAGTAAAACATTTGTTCGTTTAAAGCGTTCCCCGTTCGCTTTTTAACGACAAAAGAAAGGACTTTTTTATGAATTACATAACACTGATTAATAATTTCTGGCACAAAACGGAGTCAGCTCCGCTTTCGGCCAATGCAGTTTGTCTATTTTTTTCAATATTGAATCAGGCAAACAAAAAGCACTGGGAAACTCCTCTTATTATAAATAATCTCACGCTTCAGGGCTCGCTTAATATAAGCCGAAGCACATTTTTCCGTGCCCGAGCTGAGCTTTCGGAGAAAGGTTATATAAAAACTGAGCCTGCGAGCCGTTATTTCGGAACGGAATATGAAATACTTGTTTCAGGAAAAAAGCGTCTCAAATTTGACACATTTTTTGAAACTCTGCCCCCCAAGGCTGAGACTAAAACTGACACTCAACCTGACACTCAGGCTGAACCTCAGGCAGATACTCACGAGGGACTTTCTTCTATTAATACTAAACAAAAAATTTTAAACCAAAATGTTAAACAAAAACCGTTTTATAAAAATAACGATAAAGAGATTTATAATTCAGGGCGCTACGATTTTGAAGAAATTGAGCGAAAGGCACGCGAAAAAATAATCCGCCGTCTTGAAGAAGATGAAAAAAATGCGGAGTAGTACACACGAAAAATAATTTAAACTTAACCACGAAAGGATGATAAGCTATGATAAAAACAAACACAAGAGACTACGCCGTTTCGGCGTTTATGATGTACGCCAAATCGGATAAAATTAAATCTAACACCTTAAAAGACCTTCTCCGCACCGCAAGGCGAGAATATTTAGACTATACCGCAAACGAAAAGCATTCTAAAATCAAAGCAAGAAAGCTCCGCCAGAATGTAAGCTCCATAAGACGCTTATTTTTAGATGTTTACGCCGTTGAAAAAGCACTTTACTCAAAAACAGACGAAAGAAGCGTGTTAATAGCAAAAACTGTTGAGGCAGTGTATTTCCACCTTGGAAAGTACGGAAACAAAAAGGGGCGCATTTCTTCTCTTGTAACAAGATGCTCTTTTGATTTAAACATTTCTACGACAACTGTGTATAAGTATCTCGAAGAGGCATCCGAAAGCTTTTGTGAGCACAGAGGCCTGAGACGCGATGATGACGAGGTTTTAAAAATTATAAGCGCATTAAAAAACCCCGCAAAAGAAAAAATCTCTTGCAGAGTGTGATTTACTTTATGATTTTAAATAAAAGCCGTCTCGGTATGTCTAATATTGTGCAGGCTATGTAAATAAGTATTGCCGAAATTATCGCCCCGCCTGCGCCAATGCCAAAAAACGCGCCCGAAAGAAAATTCGAAAATATAACGGGGTGCGTGTGAATTAAATAAACTGAAAATGCGCCCGCCGAGAAGAATTTTATTATTCCCTTAAACGTGCGGATTTTCATTTTGGAAAATGCTAAAAAAAGGCAAACAGAGCCTAAAACCACCGTTGGCGACATATATGAAATTAAATAAAGCGCATATCTTTCGCCCAAAAAAAGCCTCGGAAGAAGTGAGATTGCGCCAAAGGCGAAAAATAATAAAACGAGATAGCCTCCTCTCACCTTTTTCAAAGGCTCGTAAAGCTTAATGTATCCTCCTAAAATGTACAAATATGAAAGCCACAGAAAGCTGTATCCATCGGCTGAAAGGAAAATGTCTCTTTCAAAGCTTCTCGGAAGAAAGCACAGAATGAAAAATCCCGAAACAAGAAGAATTCTAAGGCTTTTTTCCTCCATCGCAGAAATTCCCGCATTTAACAAAGGAGAAACAAAAAACAATAAAAAGTACGCCGTAAAATACCAGTACTGACCTGTGCATACAGGGAAAAACGCATTTTTTATCATAGCGGTGGAAACCAAATCAGGTCTTATTCGTGAAACCATAAAGCAAATTAAAACCGAATAAAAGAAAACCTGAAGCCACAGCTTTATTATGCTTTTAAATCTGTGAGATGCATTAATTCCCACAAAGCCCGAGATTAAAGCATAAAGGTTAACCGCACCAAAGGATAAAGCATTTAAAAACCACAAAAGGATATAAGAAGCCGTTCCCGGCTCGCACGAAGACAAAACCCCTCCCACGCCTAAAACGTGCAAAAGGCAAACCATAAGCATACTTAGTATTCTTAAAAGATCAATCCCTAAGTTTCTTTCCTGCGCCATTGTTTTCTCCTCCCCAAAAAAATAATTATGGCAAAAACCGTAGGGGCGACCCTGCGTGGTCGCCCGCTCTTAATTTCATTCTTCTATTCTTGGAATAAAGTGCTTTGCGAT
>CALAUK010000134.1 GCA_937892135.1 uncultured Clostridia bacterium
AGCATTTCCCGAAGTGGGAGTTGTGATTTTTGATAAAACCTTTAAAAGAGTTGATTTTCCTGCGCCGTTTCGGCCTATAATGCCAACAGTTTCGCCTTTTTTTATTTCAAGGTTTATGTTATCGAGCGCATTAAAAAAGCTCTTTTTATCCGACGCACCGATTCTTTTGTTCGGGTTTTCTTTTCCCGAAAGCTTTGCTAAAAATGCAGCAAACTCTGCCTTTAAGGTTTTAGCATTTATCACGCCGAGCCTGTATTCTTTTGTTAAGTTTTCTATTTTAATAACAGTTTCATTCATAAACCGCGTCTCCTCTTATTATAAAGTATCCGCAAAGGTTTTTTCCGAGCGTGAAAAGATGATAAGTCCTAAAAACAAAACAGCCAAAGAAACAATAAAGCTTATAAAGATATATTTTATCGAAAATGTTCCGCTTCCGAAAAATGCATATCTTATGCCCTCAACTAAAGGCGCCATGGGGTTTAGCATAAAAAGATGATAAAACCTTTCGGGAACCGCCGAAACGGGATACACAACGGGTGTTATATAAAACCACAGCTGAACAAAAAATGACGACATAACAGAAAGGTCACGGTATTTTGTTGTAAGCGCCGCAAGGATTAGTCCAACTCCCGATGCGAGCATAAGTGCGATTAAAATAATCACAGGCACCAATAAAAGCACAAGGTTTGGGTGTATAGGTGCTTTTCCTATTATATAATAAGTATAAAAACCTAAAAACATCAAAAGCTGAATAAAAAAGTTTATAAGGCTTGAAATGTTTGATGAAACACACAAAGAAAGGCGGGGGAAATATACCTTTTTAACAAGCGATGCGTTTGAAAGATATAAATGAGACGTTTTCGTCATAACCTTTGAAAAAAGCCCCCAGAATATGTTTGCGCACATATAAAACAGAAAATCGGGCACGCCGTCTGTTGAAATATCCGCAATTTTTCCGAATACAATGGTGAATAAAACGGTTGTCACAAACGGGTTTAACAAAATCCACAAAGGGCCTAAGATTGTCTGCTTATATGTAGTTATAAAATCTCTTTTAACAAACAGCGAAATTAAATCTTTATAACGAAAAAGTTCGCCGATTCCTGTTTTGTACCACTTTTTATTGGGGCTTATAACAGTTGTCCATTTATCCATTCTGCATTTTTCTCCTATAATTTATTAGTGATAGTATATCATATAAATGAAAAATTCGTCAATACTTTTGTTACATTCTATACAATTCTGAAAAAAACATAAGTTTTTTAAAAAAAGTGTTGACAAAAGGGAAAAAAGGTGGTATA
>CALAUK010000135.1 GCA_937892135.1 uncultured Clostridia bacterium
GATATTTCTTAATGCAATCATATGATTACAATGATTTTAAAGATATATATAAAATCTATGTTGCGATTAGTAAAGAAGAAGAAAATAATTTAATTATCTCTTCTTTTTTTTATTGAAAAAATAATTAGTTTTATAGATTACGAATGAAAAATAGATTTTAACTTTTAAATTTCCTTCAAATATTTCAAAAAGGTGGCTATTAAAAAAATAGATGATAAATTTCGAAAAGATATGGTTTCTGCAGCAAATCTAATGTCAATGATGCAAGAAGTATTTGCTCAAGATAGAATTATTGATGAAAATACATCTGTATTCTTAAATGAATTAGACCTTAAATTATCAGAAGAAAAAATTGATACTTTTTTAAATTGTTTCAATAGAGCGCTGTCAATTGAGCAAGGCGCAAGCATAACAGAAAACAAAGAATTAGTAAAAGAAAACATTAAAAAGAAATTCCAAGATGCAAAACTTCCTCTTGTTGATGAAGTCATTAGTCTTGACAAGGAAAATCGTTCCTTAAAACAAGAAGGTGATGACTTAAGGGCTTCAAGAAATAAACTTTCTGGAGAAGTTGGAAACATCGTTGCAATTATAATCTATTGTGTATTGAGTTTGATACCTGCTTTGATATATTTGATTTTGAAGCCCTTATTAAAATATTCTTTGGAGAGTGGGCAATATCAATAAACTCTAAAAGCTGAGTTTTATATCCACTATACTCTAAGAGATTTGCGCGAATTGCATCAGTTGCCAATGCAGAAAAACGCTCTTTAATAATACCATAACGAGAAAGAATACTCAGTTCTTCTGGCTTAATCTGCTTGTTTAATTCATGTTGACAGCATGGTACAGAAAGAATGACACTGGCTCCCCATTTTACAGCCTTTTCCAAAGCATAATCCGTTGCGGTATCGCAGGCGTGCAGGGAGATCGAAAGCGTAATGGGAAGTTCCAACTCTGCCAGCTGCCGAATTCCATTGATCAAGCCGCAGGTGGAAAGAGAAATATGGCGGTAGCCGATATTAATTCCACGCTCGTCGTTAACATTTATTAAAAATCTTTTCACATTTTCAAAATTGTCTAATGGCTCACCGATGCCCATCATAACGATGTTTGAAATTCTTATGCCCATATCCTTCTGTGCATAAACCACCTGAGAGAGTATTTCTCCTGCGGTTAAATTTCGTTTCTTTCCGCCTATTGCCGATGCGCAGAACTTACAGCCCATATTGCACCCCGCCTGAGAGGAAATGCAAATAGTGTACCCGTGGTTATATTTCATAACAACGCTTTCGATGCACTCGCCGTCCTCAAACGAAAAAAGGTATTTAACTGTTCCGTCAATCGCCGAAACCAATTTTAGTTCAATCTTTGGCACACTTATGTAAAATTGTTCATCAAGCGCCTCTCTAAGAGCCTTTGAAATGTTTGAAATCTCTAAAATACTTTCCACGCCCTTTTTAAAAACGGCATCATAAATCTGGGAGGCACGGAATTTCTTCTCCCCCATATCAAGCATAAGATTTTCAATTTCCTCGTAAGTTAAAGCTCTTAAATCCTGTTTCATTACTGTTTCCTCATTCTCGCAATAAAAAATCCGTCATATTCACCCTCGGGGAAAATATTTATATATCCCTTTTTGGCGGTGTCGCACACAAGGCTCTCGGGCAAAATGTCTTCTATGCTCTCAAGCTCAAAGTCCTTGTTTTCTTCTAAAAACTTATTAACATTATCTATATTTTCAAAATTACCTAAACTGCAGGTGCTGTATACCAAAATTCCGCCCTTTTTAACGTAAGACGCACCCGCCTTTAAAATCTTAAGCTGTAATTCTTTAAGCTCCTTATGCCCCTCTTTTGTGTAAGAATACTTTATGTCGGGCTTTTTTGAAATAATTCCAAGCCCTGCGCACGGAACATCACACAAAACTCTGTCCGCTTTTTCTAAAAGAGAGTTATCTGTAACCGAGGAATCACGAGCCTCAGCTTTAATATTTAAAAGTCCCATTCTCTCGGCGTTCTTTTTAATTAATTCTGCCTTGTGAGGGTGTATGTCAAAGCTTAAAACCTCTTTTGCGGTTTCCCCGATATAAGTTGACTTCGCTCCGGGAGCGGCGCACATATCAATGCAAAAATCGCCCTCACGAACACAGAGCGCATCAACCGCCAGGATGCTTGAAAGCCCCTGAACAGTAAAAAGTCCGTCATTATATAAATCAAGGTTTGTAAAGTCTTCGCCCGATATTATAAGCGCATTTTTAACCTCGCTTCTTTCGGCTCTTATGCCTCTTTCTTCTAAAAGGCACAAAAGCTCATCTTTCGTGGTCTTTTTTGAATTTACACGTATCGCAATCTTCTTTTCTTGGTTTAAAGCGCTTAAAAGCTTTTCTGTGTCCGAAAATTCGCCCTCGAAAAACTCTATTAGCTCTTCGGGATACGAATATTTAACGGAAAGAGAATCATATTTAATGTTTTCTTTCTCTCTTGAAACGCTTCTTAAAACTGCATTAACAAAGCCCTTTGACTTGTACTGCATTTTAACAGCAAGCTTAACCTGCTCGTTAACCGCCGCGCTGTCGGGCACTTTGTCTAAAAACATAATCTGAAAAACGCCCATTCTTAAAATGATTAAGATTTTTTCGGATATCTTTTTAAGCTTAACCGAAGAAAAGTTAGAAATTATATAGTCAAGGCGCAATTTGTACCTCACGCACCCGTAAACTATCGCCGAAATGAGCCTTTTGTCACGCTCGTCAAACTCATGGGCTAAAAACTCATCCTTTAAGGCGATATTTGTGTACGCGCCCTCGTATTCAATTTTATAAAGCACATCAAATGCTGCGCTTCTTGCATTTTTCATATTAATCATCTCTTCTTGTGCGGCTTATCCAGAATAGTAGCTGACCTATCGACGCCAACGCCGATGCAACATAAGTCATAGCCGCCGCATTTAAAACTTTTTTTGCCATCTCATTTTCCTCAGGGCTTAAAATATTATAAGCGATAAGGTTTTTAATCGCTCTTCCCGAAGCATTAAACTCAACAGGAAGAGTAACCAAGCTAAACACAACTGTTGATGCAAAAAATATAATTCCAAGCCAGCTAAGCCCCGTAGCTCCGATTAAAATTCCCATAAACAGCATAGGCACCGCAAGGCTTGATGCTAAGTTAACAACAGGCACAAGTGCTGATCTTAATTTGTTTGGAACATAACCTGTAGCGTGCTGAATAGCGTGGCCCACCTCGTGCGCCGCAACGCCTATTGCCGCAACAGAGGTTGAATCATAAACCGAGTCTGAAAGACGAACTACCTTTGTCCTCGGGTCATAATGGTCAGACAGATTGCCCGAAACTCTCTCGATTCTTACGTCTAACACGCCCGCAGACCTTAAAATGTTTCTTGCAACCTCGCTCGCTGTAAGACCGTGGTTGTTTGAAACGCGCGAATACTTATTAAATGTGGACTTAACAGACGCCGACGCCCACAAAGAAATTATTAAAGGTATCAAAATAAAAACAAAGTAATCGCTAAAATAAGATGAATCCATATACATTGGATAAAACATATCAATTCCCTCCTAAAATCTCGCCTTCTGTGAGGCTGTGGCCCATAAGATAGTCTTTTGCGCTCATCATCTTTTTGCCCTCTGCCTGGCAGGTTAAAATTTCTAAAACTCCGCCCTCAGCATACACAAAAAGCCCCTCCTTTGAAGATGCCTTTTTAATTTTTCCAAAAGGCTCATTATGTGTTTCGGGAATGGCTCTGACGCTTCCGACTTTTAATAGGCTACCCTTGTAGTATGTGTAGCTAAGAGGCCACGAATTCAAACCGCGGACAAGATTTTTAATTTTAAAAATATTGTCACTCCAGTTAATCTCTCCCATCTTTTTATCTATCATAGAAGCATAAGAGCTTTCATTTTCGTTTTGTTTTTCGGGCTTTAATTCGCCCTTTTCTGCCGCCTCAATCGTTTTTAAAATAAGCTTTCCGCCAACGTGCGAAAGGCGGTCAAATAATTCTTCTGCCGTTTCGTTTTCGCCGATAGTTACTTCTTCTTTTAAAAGCATATCGCCCGTGTCTAACCCTTTTTCCATAAACATAGTAGTAACGCCCGTAGTTTTCTCGCCGTTAATTATTGCCCACTGAATAGGCGCCGCTCCTCTGTATTTAGGTAACAGCGATGCGTGAACATTAATGCAGCCGTACTTCGGATAATTTAAAACATACTCAGGAAGTATCTTTCCGTAAGCCACAACAACAATCATATCGGGGCGAGTATCTTCTAAAACCTCACAAAGCTCACCGTTTTTAATGCTCTCGGGCGCAAAAAACCTGAGATTATGTTCCTCTGCAAAAGCGTGAACAGGAGTAAAAACCACTTTCTGCCCTCTGCCTTTTTTTCTGTCAGGCTGGCTTATAACGCCTACCACCTCGTGCCCCGCATTTATAATATATGATAAAACAACCTCAGCAAAATCGGGCGTACCCATAAAAAGAATTCTCATCATAAAACCTCATTTATTCATCGTCATTTAAAAATCTTACTACCTTACTTGTAAAAAGCTTTCCGTCAAGATGCTCACACTCGTGGCAAAATGCCTGAGCGAGTAAGCCTTCCGCTTGTCTTTCAAACTCGTTTCCGTTTCTGTCGTAAGCTCTTACTATAACCTTTTCGGGCCTTTTAACCAATCCACGAACGCCCGGCACAGATAAACAACCCTCGCTAACTTCCCTCTCGCCTTTTTTATAAACGATAACGGGATTTATAAGCTCAACCTTTTCGCCCTTTTCGCCCGTGTCGATAACAACAACTCTTCTTAAAATTCCAACCTGAGGCGCCGCAAGACCGACACCCGGAGCATCATACATAGTCTCCCACATATCGTCTAAAAGAATGTGAAGCTTTTTATCGAAATTTACAACCTCACGGCACTTTTTAGCTAAAACCTCGTCTCCGTCTTCTCTTATGTTTCTTATTGCCATTTTTTTATCTCCTTACGCCAGATTCACAGGGTTCGTGTCTGTAACAAGCGTCATAGTCTTGTTATAGCCTCCCCTTAAAAAGGCATCGTTTGCCTCTTTTAGTATATCTTCAATATTTTCTTTGTGCTTAATTATTATTCTGTATCGGTATTTGTCTTTAATTTTTCCAATGTTTGCTTTATTAGGCTCAAACACCGTTGCGTCTTTTTTATCCAGAACCTTTTTAAGCCACTTATGCATTCTTAAAATAACTCCGCTTACTTCTCTTTCATCTCTTCCCGAAACCAAAAGAGAACTTATATCGCAAAACGGTGGATAGTTCATAAGCTTTCTTAGCTTAATTTCCTCTCTGTAAAAACCCTCGTAATCGTGATTTTTAATGTGATTTAAAACGCTCGCCTCAGGCGTGTATGTCTGAATAACGGCTCTGCCCGGCATATCACCTCTTCCCGCGCGGCCAACAGCCTGCTCTATAAGCGAAAATGTCTTTTCCGAGCTTCTGTAATCATCAATATACAAAGAAGCGTCCGCCATTAAAACGCCCGTAAGCGTAACCTTTTTAAAATCGTGCCCCTTTGAGACCATCTGCGTTCCTAAAAGTATGTCGCTTTCAGCTTTCTCAAACTTATCAAAAATCTTCTCGTGCGAATTTTTCTTCGTTGTAGTGTCAATGTCCATTCTTAAAACGGACATATCAGAAAATCTTTCCGCTATCTCATCTTCAAGCTTTTGAGTGCCTGCGCCGAAATAGCGAATGTAGCGGCTTTCGCACTCAGGGCAGACCGTGTAATTTTTAATGCTGTATCCGCAGTAGTGGCAAGTAAGCCTTTCTCCCCGCTTGTGATAAGTAAGTGAAATATTGCAGTGCGGACAGCGTGCCACAAAACCGCACTCACGGCACGAAACAAAGGTCGAAAACCCTCTTCTGTTTAAAAGAAGAATAATCTGCTCATTATGCGCTTTATTATAAAGCATCTCGTCAGCAAGCCTATTTGAAATCATAGTCTTGTTTCCGTTTTTTAATTCCTCTCTCATATCCGAAATGTAAACATCGGGAAGAGGCTTTTTGTTAAACCTCTCTTTTAGCTTAAGCAAAGCATACTCGCCCGTTTCTGCCTTGTAAAAGCTTTCAACCAGTGGCGTTGCCGATGCCATTAAAACGGGTGCGCCGTTTTGCTCGGCTCTGAAAAACGCAATATCTCTTGCGTGATACCTTGGCGAGCTTTCGGACTTATAGCTTAGCTCGTGCTCTTCGTCAATTATAATTATTCCGATATTTTTTAAAGGCGCAAAAATCGCACTTCTCGCACCTAACACAATTTTTGCCTCGCCCTTTTTTATTCTTTCCCATTCGTCAAACCTCTCGCCTTTTGAAAGTCGGCTGTGAAGTATGGCGACATTTTTTCCAAAAAACTTAGTAAACCTCTTTGTCATCATAGGCGTCAGTGAAATTTCGGGAACAAGCATAATTGCCGTCTTGTTTTCTTTAAGGCACTTTTCTATAAGCTTAATATAAACCTCCGTCTTTCCCGAGCCTGTAACGCCGTGTAATAAAAACTTACGAAAACCCGAAGAAGACGAAACCTTGTTATAAACCTCACTTTGCTCATCTGTCAGCGTAATTTCGTCTGCCGTAGCGGTATTTTCTTTTGTTTCTGTTCTTAAAACTCTTTTGTAAAAAACCTCAATAAGCCCTTTTTCTTCGAGCGCTTTCGCCGCTTGTGAAGTTGAAGCGGTTTTGGAAAGAACCTCGGCTAAAGTGCCCTCGCCCTTGTTTGCAAGAAGATAAAAAAGAATTTCAGACTGCTTTTTTGCTTTTCTTGAAAGTTCCGCCGCAGCCTCCGAAGCTTCCGCTTTATCTTTAAGCCTTAGCACTTTAACGCTTCTTTCGGAAACCTTTTGTTTTATTTTCTCAACAGAGCAGATTGCGCCCTTTTTTAAAAGCGAATTAAAGATATTCTTCTTATCGCCAAAGCTTTCAAAAAACCACTCTTTTGACATTGGCTTTTTTGAAAAAACGCTTAAAACCTCTTTTTCCTCTTCTGTTAAAAGAGAAATATCAAAATCAGGCTCCGCCGAAAAAAGCCTTTCAATTTTTGCGCCAAACCCCGGTGGAAGACACAGGTGCGCCGCCTCGGAGTATGTGCAAAAGGTCTTTTTTCTTAAAAAATCAATAACCTCAATCGTACTTTCGTCAAAAAGCCTTTCTAAAACCTCTTTGATTTGTTTTAAGCCATCAGTTTTATCAGTCTCTTTTAAATCATAAACATAGCCCTCAAAGGTGCGGTTTCCCGCTCCAAAAGGCACGATAACTCTGCTGCCAACGGCTATATTTTCACACTCACAAGGCACCAGATAACTAAAAACCTTATCTGTTGCCCTGGTGTTATTAATAATTATAACTTTGGCAGTAAGTCTCATATTATTAAAGCCTTTCTTTTGCTAAGTCTAAAATTATGTGAGAAAGCTTTTCCTTTTCCATATTTTCAGGAGTGTACTCTTTTCCGTCACGGGTTAAAATTGTAACGGTATTAGTGTCAACACCAAAGCCTGCGCCTTTGTCGTTTAAATTGTTTGCGACAATCATATCAAGGTTTTTATTATCAAGCTTTCTTTTTGCGTTTTCAATAAGGTTTTCGGTTTCCATGCAAAAGCCAACTAAAACCGTTCCCTCTTTTTTGCTTTCGCCAAGGGACTTTAAAATATCCTTTGTGCCTGTAAGAGAAATTGTCATCTCGGTTTTGCCGTTTTTCTTAATCTTGTTATCTGCCTTGGTCTCGGGCGTAAAGTCAGCAACAGCCGCCGCCTTAATTATTATGTCCGCCTTAGCCTTATTATCGTTTACGGCATTATACATATCTTCTGCACTAACTACGTCAATCTTTTTAATTCCCGCAGGGCAGGATAAATTAGTCTTTCCCGAAACTAAAATTACATCAGCGCCACGAAGATACGCCGCCTTCGCTATCGCTACGCCCATCTTTCCCGAGGAATGATTTGTTATAAATCTTACAGGGTCAATAGATTCCATAGTAGGCCCTGCCGTAACCAAAACGGTTTTGCCCAAAAGGTCTTTTTCAAAAGCCAACTCTTTTTCAATCTCCCAGATAATTTCCTCAGGCTCTGCCATTCTTCCCTTTGCAGTATCGCCGCACGCAAGGTAGCCCTCATTTGGCTCAAAAACTATAAAGCCGCGCTTTTTTAAAGTAGCGATATTTTCCACTGTCGCCTCGTTTTCATACATTCCAACATTCATCGCAGGGAAAATAAGCTTTTTTGCCTTTGACGCCAAAACGGTTGTGGTTAGCGGATTATCTGCAATCCCGTGCGCAAATTTTGCTATGGTGTTTGCAGTTGCAGGGCAGACAACAATTAAATCTGCCGCTTTCGCCAATTCCACGTGCTCAACCTCCCACCTTTCGGGAGACGAAAACATATTATCATAAACGGGATTTTTAGAAAGCGTGCGAAATGTTAATGGCGAAACAAATTCTTTTGCCGCCTCCGTCATAATGACTTTAACATTTGCGCCCATTTTAGTTAATGACGAC
This sequence comes from uncultured Clostridia bacterium, assembly GCA_937892135.1. Lineage (GTDB taxonomy): Bacteria > Bacillota > Clostridia > UBA1381 > UMGS1253 > CAKSHP01. The sequence goes on from CALAUK010000135.1 coordinate 8,535, forward strand.
ACAACGGAGCAAGCCTTAAAGATAGCAATTCCTCCCGTCACGCCGACAACAACTGTTTTTCCTTTAAGCATAAAATCACTTCCTGTTTTATTCTTCGTCAGAACCAAGTCTTTTAACAGCCTTTATCTTTCCCTCGTTAATCTCGTCGATTGCAGTGTGCATCGCGCGGTCAAAGTTTCCCAAAAACTCGCCCGACTCATCATTTGCAAGCTCACGAGCTCTCTTTGAAGTCATAATAACTAAAGAGTATCTTGTTTTTGCCTCGCTTCCCTCAATGCTTATTTTTTCAAGTAGATTTCCGATAGGTGGATTAATCATTTTTATTCTCCTTTTCTATAATATTTTCTATCTCCTCTGCCGCACGAGAAACCTCATCATTTACAACAGAGAAGTCATATTCATTTTCAAAGCCTAATTCCCACAAAGCCGCAGAAAGCCTTTTTTCAATAACGTCTTGTTCTTCTGTTCCTCTTCCTGTAAGACGCTCTCTTAAAATTTCTATGCTGGGTGGCTTAATAAATATCAAAACTGCCTCGGGGCACTTTTTCTTAATCTGCATTGCGCCCTGAACTTCAATTTCTAAAATAACGCTCTTTCCTGCCTCAAGATTTTTATTAACCGCCTCGGCAGGTGTTCCGTAATAGTTTTCGCAAAACTCGGCGTATTCCAAAAGCTCTTCTTTTTCAATCATTTCTTTAAAACGCTCTCTTGAAACAAAAAAGTAGTTAACGCCGTCTTTTTCATTTGGTCTCGGGCTTCTTGACGTTGCCGACACACTCATACACACATCGTCACGCCTTTTTAAAACCTCGCCTAAAACCGTTCCCTTTCCCGAGCCTGACGGCCCCGAAACAACCAAAAGCTTACCCTTTTTCATATTATTCTGACTCCTCTTCATCACTTGCATTTGTTTCGCCCGCTAATCTGTTTGAAATAGTCTCAGGCAAAAGCGCCGAAAGAATAATGTGGTCGCTGTCCATAATAACAACCGCTCTCGTTCTTCTTCCGCAGGTTGCATCAATAAGCATCGCCCTGTCTCTTGCCTCCTGAACCATTCTCTTTATAGGCGCAGACTCGGGGCTTACGATAGCAACAAGTCTTCCCGATGCAATAATATTTCCGTATCCAATGTTTATAAGCTTCATAATCTATCCTCCGTTATTCAACGTTTTGAACCTGCTCACGAAGCTTTTCAAGCTCCGATTTAAAATCAACAACCGTCTTTTGAATGTCAATATCGTTCGCCTTTGAGCCTATTGTGTTAATCTCGCGGTTAATCTCCTGAATAAGAAAATCAAGCTTTCTTCCTGCAGGCTCGGGAGATGAAATAATTTTGTCAAACTCTATAAAGTGGCTGTCTAGCCTTACGGTTTCTTCGTCTATTGCAATCTTGTCTGCAAAAATTGCCGCCTCTGTTAAAATTCTCGCCTCGTCAATATCCTTCTCCGCTAAAATCTCGGAAAGCTTTAATGTAAGACGCTCTCTGTAAGCTCTGTTTCTCTCGGGCGCATTTTCTTCGATTTTGTCCTTAAGGCTTTTTAAAACATCTCTTTTTTCAGCCAGGTCATTATAAAGCCTCTCGCCCTCACGGGAGCGCATAGAAAGAAAGTCACCCATCGCATTATCTAACGCCTCTTTTGCAATCTCCCAGATTTTCTCCTGGTCCTCATCTTTTCTTTCGGCATTAAAAATGTCTGAAATTCTAGAAACTGTCGAAACCGAAATATCGTCTTTTAAAGAAAACTTATCGCGAAGAGTGTAAAGCGCATTTATGTAGCTTTCAGCCAAAGGCTCATTAAGCAAAATATCACGGTCAGCCTCGCCGAAGCTTTCCATGCCGATATAAACATCTACTTTTCCTCGGTTTACTTTATCTGCTATAAACTTTCTTACTCTCTCTTCCATAAACCCGTAGCTTCTCGGCACCTTAACTGAAAGGTCTAAAAATCTGTGGTTTACGCTTTTAATCTCGGCTAGTACCTTTTTTTCGCCGATAATTCCTTCAAAACGGCCGTAGCCCGTCATACTTTTCAAAATCTTTCACTCCTGTTCATTTTTTATAAGTTCATAATAAGCTGAAATTCTCTCTTCCAAAAACTTTTTCCATGCGCCCTTGTCTATAAACGGATTAAAAGCTTCTGTCATTTTCTCGCTCTTTCCAACTGTGTCGTTGTTGCCGACATGGTTTCCCAAAAAGATATCAACATCTTCGTCAATAAACTTTTTAATTGCAGGCACAAACTTTTCTCTTATAGTTGTGTCAAGTCCGTTTTTCGAAAGCCACTTCTTCTGAAATGTGTTAAAGCCAACTCCACCGTGCATAGCTGCCCTTAAAGTTTTTTCGCCATCGGTAACATTAAAAAACAGTGCCTTTGTTCCGGGTGTGTGCCCGGGAGCATCTTTAAATAAAATTTCTGTGTTTCCCAATTTCACTGTATCGCCTTCGGAAACTAAAATATCAGGCTCAAACGCCTCGTAGTATTCTGCGCCAAGCTCTCTTGCCCATGTTAAGTCTTCTCTTCCGTCAGCATAAGGCGCATCTTCTTTTCCGATAATGGTTTTTGCGCCCGTTAACTCAGAAAGCGCACGTGTCGCACCTAAATGGTCGTAATGCCCGTGAGTGTTTACTATGTATTTAATATCCTTTGGGTTAAAACCAAGAGAATATATGTTGTCAATAACAAGATATAAGCTCTGCGGATACCCAGGGTCAATCAGAATAAGCCCGTCGCCCGTGTCTATAAGATGAGTAGACGCAGGAATTGTGCCTATAAAATAAAGATTTCCAAAAATCTTAAAAGGCTTTACAGGTTCTTCCCATGGTCTTGCCCAATCCGGTATTGTTTTGCTCATAAATATCACTCCTGTTTTTTATTTTAAATTCAAAAACACAACCGCCAGAATACCCAAAAACAAACCTGCAAGCTGCACTTTCGTAAACTTTTCTTTGTAGAAAAATATTGAAATTCCAAATGTTGAAAGCATTGTTAGCGCCGCATTAAACGGCGAAACAAATGAAACGGCAAGATAATTGTAAACTCCTAAGATAAGAGAATTTTTAACAGCGTTACACACGCCCGTTAAAACCCCGTAGCCCAATGAATACCTTAGTACCTGTTTAACTGTGTGCCTTTCAAAAATAACCGCCATAACAAAAAGCAAAAGCGCCGCTCCCCCGAAAGAGACCATCATAAATTCATTTTTAACCCCGTCGCCAAAAACTTCAAACTGCATTCTTCCGAGAATGCCAACCAGGCCGTTTCCAATCATACCAAGCGTGATTGATATTATCCACTTTAAAGAAAGCTTTTTCTTTTCGCCTTTTTTAAGGTTTATTAAAAGCATTGAAACCAAAAGAAACGAAAACGCCATATATGTCCAAATCGTAGTTTTCTCACCAAGTGCTATAATTCCGTAAAATGCAGGAACAAACGAAGCAACCGATATAAAAAATCCCGTAAGAGCGAAAGAACCCCATTTAAATGCAAAATATGCTCCTGCAAAACCGAGCGCCGCCATAAAGGCATTCGGCACACACAAAATCCAAAGTCCGTCGGGAAAATAAAAAGCGCCCTTTTTTGCAAAAACAAAATACAACACAGAAAAGAAGCAGATAATCGCATTAAAAAACAAACCGCCGTTTCCGTATTTTTTGCTGTAATTTCGAACTGTTATGCTTTCCCCTTGCCGAAATATGACAGAAACTAAAATTATTAATATTCCAATCAAACTCTGCATAAAACTTTCCCGCCTTAAATCGCCTTTTCATATCCCTATAATTATACATAATCAATTATAGCACAAATCTTCTCATTTTCCTATAGTTTTTTGAAATTTTTTTAATTTTTTTTACTTATTATTTATAATTTTCGTTTTTTACACCTAAAAGTGCGCTCTTTTGCCCGAAAACATTGGTGAAAACCGCTCCCCCATTAAATTTTTTCCTCATATGCCAAACTTTTTTTCAAAAAACCCTTGCTAATTTTTTATTTTATGTTATAATATAAAGGCATTGTTTGAATTGTTTTAAACTTAAGGAGGTTAATTTCAAATGGAAATTTTGAAAAATGTATTATTAGTAATTCACGTTATTGTTTGTTTTCTTATGACTGTTATTGTTTTGATGCAGACAGGTAAAGAGGGCGGTTTGTCAGGAACAATCCAGGGTGGAAGCTCTGATTCCTTCTTCGGAAAGAACAAGGGCAAAACAAAGGATGCCATTCTTTCTAAGATTACAGTTGTTTTGGCAGTTTTGTTCTTAGCTTTAACAATCGCACTTACTGTTGTAATCAACAGAATCGGTGGTGCAGCAACTGAAGTTCCCGTAAGCGAGACACCTGTTGTTGAGCAGGTTGAAGCTCCCGAGGCTGAAGAGGAAGCTCCCGAGGCTGAATAATAATTAAAATAAAACATAACCAAGCGGCTTTTTTAAGCCGCTTTTGTTTTATAAATCAAGCTTTTAAGAAAGGAGGAAAGGTATGGTATTTAAATCAT
>CALAUK010000136.1 GCA_937892135.1 uncultured Clostridia bacterium
ATAAATTTAAAAAATTTTTTTGTTTGATTATTTTTTTGTGATGTGATATAATAAATTTTCAATAAAACTATTTGATTGATGAAGGTAGCTATGGCAGATTATACACCGAACAATAATATGAAAGTTTCAGATCACGGCAAAAAGAAGCCTGTTATTGCCGCGGTTTCGGTTATTGCTGCCCTGACGGCGATTCTTATTATCTTTTTAGCTTCAAAAAACAGCGTTTTTCTTTCGTTGGCAAAATATAATGCAAAAAACGGAAATTTTGCCGTTGCATCCGCGCTTGTCGGTCATTCCGGCCACGAAGATGCCGCCGCAGTTGAAGAATATATCAATCTCCGCGCAGATATCAATACAAACTATCCCACTCTTCTTATCGGAAACGATTCGATGAAGATAAAAAATTGGGCAGAAACAGCAGAACGGCTTTGCGGTGAGAGTGAGGCTCTCGGCGAAGTGCTCTCGGCAGAAGCAACGAAGCTTTCTCTTGTCCTTTCGCAGATGGTTTTGGCGGAAGAAGAATATATTGCGCTTAAATCAGATATACTTGATATGATGGATATTTTTAAAATTATCGCCGTTGGAATGACAGGTGCGGTTTTAGCGGGAGTTTTAAAAAACTGGAGAGGCGAATTTGTTATTCCTGTAATAACGGTTACGGGAATAGTAATTATATATATGCTTTCAGATTATATGGTTTCATTAAATTCGACTCTTTCGGAAATTCTTCTTCGCTACGAAATGGATATATCCTATATAAAAATAGTAGTTAAAGTAATTTTAATTGCTTATATATGCCAGTTTTCGTGCGATATGCTAAAGGATGCGGGGTTTTCTTCAGTTGCAGTAAAGGTTGAGCTTGCGGGAAAAATAGTAATTTTTTCTTATGCTCTTCCCGTTGCGGAGGCGCTTTTGGAGGTAGGGTCAAATCTTTTGGGAAATATGTAAACAAAGGAGAACTTATGAAAAAACTATTGTGCGCATTTCTTTTTTTTGCGTTTTTTCTGTGCCCCGTATGCTTTGCTTCGGAAAGTACAAAAGAGCTTATAGAAAGCACAGATTTATCGGAAATAGAAAGCTTTTTAAATGAACAAAATCTTCCGTACACCTTTCGCGAAATGGTGGATAAAATATTAGATAAGGAAAATCCGATAGAATTTTCGGACTTTAAAGACTACATAAAATCTGTCTTTTTTGGCGAGGCAAAAAACACATTTAAGATGGCTTTAAAGCTTGTTTCAGTTTCGGTTTTGTTTTCTCTTTTAAAAAACATAAAGCCTGAAAGCTTTTCAGTATCTGTTAACAATGCGGCGTTTTTTGTTTTTTATCTTCTGGTTTCTTTTATGCTTTCTAAAATCTTTCTTTACGGTGTAAACACAGGAAAAGCGGTTATAAACAACCTTAATTATCTTATAAGCACAAGCATGCCTCTTTTGATGGCATTTATGGCGGGGAGCGGTGCGGCAGGCTCAGCGGCTCTTATAAACCCAATAATCCTTATAGGAATTGAGGTTTTAAGCGTTCTTATCCGCATATTTTTTATGCCTCTTATCTATGGGATAGGAGTATTAAGTCTGTTTTCACCATTTTCCGAGGGGTTTAATATAACGCCCGTTTTAAACACCTTAAAGTCATCTCTTAAGTGGAGTATGGGGCTTTGCTTTTCATTGTTTACGGGGCTTATTTCAATCTATGCAAGCTTTGGCTCGGCAACCGACAACTTATCATACCGTGCGGCGAAGTATGTTGTAGGCTCGGCTGTTCCCGTTGTAGGGCCTCTTTTGTCAGACACTATGGGCGTGTTTACTTTTTCGTGCGCTGTTTTGAAAAATGCTTTCGGGATAGCGGTTATATTTATTATTATACTTCTTTTGCTGATGCCCGTTATAAAGCTTTTTTTAGTGATGCTTTCTTTAAACTTTTCATCTCTTTTAGTATCTTCTATAACCGATAAAAAGATTTCTTCGCAGTTAAGTGAAATAAGCGGAGCGATTTCATATATTTTAGCACTTGTGTGCCTTACGGGAGTTTTGTTTATAGTGTGTATGGCGGTTATAATTCACACTGCGAATAACATAGGCTAGTACGGAGGATAAAATGAACTGGTTTTCTGATTTTATAATATGTCTTTGTGCGGCAAGCGTTTTTGTGTCTTTAATTTCTGTTCTCGGCAACGGAAAAGGCCTTTTTAAAAGTGCAGCAGTTGTTTCTTCTTTAGTTATGTGTTTGTTTGTTATAAGCTCGGTTACAGATAAAAACATAGATTTAAGCTTTAATGAGGAATTTAATATAAAAGAAGACTTAAGGCACAATGAAAACATTGAAAAAAGCTTTAAAGAGGCACTCGAAAAATCAATCGAAAATGAGGTAAACAAAAGGTATAAAGGCGCTTTAGCGAGCGTAAGCGCAGTAACTAAAATTAATAAAGACTATACGGTAGACGCCGTGTATGTAATGATTAAAATAAAACAAGGCGATGAAATTTCAGTAAAAAAATTTGTTTCTGAAAATTTTAATATAGAAGAAAAAATACTACACGTTAAAACGGAGTGAAAAGTATGCCAGAAAAAAAGAGCGTATTTAAAGGGAATATTAAGTATTTATACATCATATTTATAATTGGAATAATAATTTTGCTTTTTGCAAATTCTAACGGAGAAAAGAAAAAGGAAATTCCCGTAAAAAGCGAGGTGCAGCTAAAGCAGGACACTGACCTTGAAGAAAAGCTTTCTTCTATCTTGGAAAAGATAAAAGGGGTCGGCGCGGCAAGTGTTATGATTACTTACGAAAACTCAGGAAAGAATAACTACCTCTACGACACTACCTATGACGGAGAAATGCCGGAGAGCAAAAAAGCTGTTGTTTCGGCGGGAAGCCCTGTTATTTATGAGCAGAGTATGCCCGAGGTAAAGGGCGTTTTGGTAGTGTGTGACGGAGGGGGAAATACTTATGTGAAAAAATGTGTAATTGAGGCTGTGTGTGCCTTAACGGGAGTTTATGAGCACAATGTTGGTGTATTTGAAACAAAATAAGGAGGAAAGAAAATGATGATGGTATTTAAAAGAAAAGAAGTGTTGGTAAGTGCTTTGATTTTACTTATAGGAGCGGCGGCAGTTGTAAATTATAACTACAACAAAAACGAAGCCAATCTTAAAAGCGAGGCAACAAGCCCCGAGACATATTCTGTTTCCGCAGTAGAAGACACAGAGGAGAGAAACGTTATGATGGGAGAGGCAACTGAGGTTTCGGCAGACATTAAAAGCGAAGTTGATTATTTTTCTCAGGCTAAGCTAAACCGCGAAAGCGCAAGAAGCAAAAAGCTTGAAATTTTAAATTCGCTTTTAGAAAAACCTGATGCTGACTTAGAGTCAAAGAAAAAGGCAGAAGAAGACCTTCTTTTAACTGCTTCTCTTTCAGACAAAGAGGCAATTTGCGAAAGCCTTATTATCTCTAAGGGCTTTTCTGATGCGGTTGTGTTTATATCTGATGAAAATGTTACAGTAACAGTCAAGGCGGACAATTTTGATGCTGACAAAGCCAAAATAATTCAGGAAATCATAGTAACCAACACACAAATAGAAACAAAATATATAAAAATAGTTGCAGTTTAAAAAAAATGGTGTTATAATATAAACATAGAGTTTGTTTTTACGAAAGGAGAAATATAAATGGATGAGATTATCAACAGAGAAATAGAGAATGGTAAAATTGTTATTTCTGAAGATGTTATTTGTACAATTGCCGGAATTGCAACCGCTGAAGTTGAGGGTGTTTGCGGGATGGCAAGCAATATAGTAACTGATATCGCTGAAAAAATCGGCAAAAAGAATCTTACAAAGGGTATTAAGGTTGAAATAAACGACAATGCCGCAACAGTTGAGGTTCATTTTATCGCAAAGTATGGCGTAAAGCTTACTGAGGTTTGCTGGGAAATTCAGGAGAGAGTTAAAAAAGCAATCGAGACAATGAGCGGTATGGAAGTTGTAAAAGTAAACGCTTTCGTTGAGGGCATTTATATTGAAAAAGAGCCTAAGAAAGCGAAAAAAGTAGCTGAGACAGAAGAATAATAAAAAAGCTGCCGCGCACATTACGCGGCGGCTATTTTTAGAGCTTGTTAAGTTTAGGGGAGAAGAATATGAAAAAAATACTATCTGTTGAAACAATGCACTGCGAGCATTGTGCAAAAAGTGTTAAGGATGCAATTTTGTCGGTTGACGGAATAAAGAGCGTAAAGATTGATTTAAAAAAGCAGACTGCAGTTGTTTCTTATAAGGAATTTAAAGAAGACGAAGTTCGTAATGCAGTTTCAAACGCGGGCTTTTCGGTTACTAAAATAGAGGATAAAAGATTTTTTTAGGAGATACTTATGTTTAATCATTATTTTAAGCTTAACATTAACTTTTTTTTAAAGCATCTTTTCTGGCAGCTTGTTTGCTTTGCTTTTTCGCTTTTTGCATTTGCAATGTTTATCGATAAGGTATGGGGACAAGTTCTTGCGAGCTTATTTTTTATTGTGTATTACATAATTTCGGCATACTGTCTTTCATATAAGTTCGGAGAAAAGGATTCTAAAAGCTATTCTGAGCATAAGCCGTATGCTTTAAAAGGATTTACTGTTGTGATTATGACTTTAGTCATAAATCTGATTTTGGTTTTGTTGTATTTTGCCTTGAGAGGAAAAGCAAGTGAGCTTGTTTTAGAATATTTTAACTTCTATATTGTGTTCTTGTTAAGAGCTGAGGGAGCATTAAAAACTGTTTCTTTCGTTTTGATGTTTTTAATTCCTGCGCTTTGTTCGTTTGTAGGTTACTTTGCAGGATATCACCGTTACGAGCTTGGATATAAGATGCTTTCCAAACTGGTTTACTCAAATGAAAAGAAATAAAAAAGAGAGACTTAAGTCTCTCTTTTTTTATTCAAAATCGCTCGCCGCTTTTAAGCCATAGGCGCTTTTTGCATTTTTTACACTTCGGAGTATCGCCTCTGTGGTAACCTCTTGCGCAATGCTTCCCACAACATTAATATCTGCCAAAACGTCGCCACAGCTTATTGCATACATGCTGTCGCCATCCATCGTGGTGTTTATGGGGCGTATGGCATTTGCCATTCCGTTTGAAGAAAATGCCGCAATTTTATTTAACTGGTGCTTTTCAAATTTCGCATTTGTAAAAACTGCGCCGATTGTAGTGTTTGAAACTGTCGCATCAGGTATCATAGAAGAATACATAATTGAAACTGAATCGTCAAAGGCACTTTTGTCGTTATTTAAAACGCCCGCCACTGTTTTGTTTGTTTTTATGTCAAAAACATCGCCTAGTGCATTTGTGCAAACAATTGCGCCAACCATTAAATCGCCTGCTTTTACGGCGTATGCTCCAATGCCGGACTTTAGCATAAACTCAGCACCCTTTATTTTGCCGACAGTTGCGCCCGTTCCGCAGCCAAAGTTACCTTCCTTAAAGTTATTTTCTTCAAAGGCGTTTTTTGCCGCCTGATATCCCATATTAAAATCGGGGCGCACATTTTTGTTACCTACACCTAAGTCAAAAATACAGCTTGTGCAAACAAGGGGAACCTTTGTAACACCTGTTTCAAAGCCGATGTTTTTTTCTTCAAGATATTTCATAACACCGCCCGCCGAGTCAAGTCCGAAAGCGCTTCCGCCCGAAAGGACAACGGCGTTTATTTTTTCTGCGGCGCTTAAAGGATTTAAAAGGTTAACCTCTCTTGATGCGCTTCCGCCGCCTCGTATATCAATGCCACAGGCGAAAGCTTCTTCTGAGGTTATAACGGTTACACCTGTGCCGCTTTTAATATCTTCAAAATTTCCGAAACGAAGATTTTTAAAATCAAAAATTGAAATTTCGTTAAAATTTTTCATCATATCACCTTATTTTGATATCTTTAAAACCTTTATAAGAGCAAGGCTTATAAGCGCGCCTAAAATTCCGCAAATGACTGCCTCAACCACTGCATTAATTCCAACAAAGGCTACCACAAATGAAAGAAGGTTTTTTCCGCCTCTTAAGGAAAGTATGTATTCAGTTTTTCCGAAAAGAAGAACTAAAGCTGACATATACAAAACTGTGTTTAAAACGGGGCAGGAGATGCTTGAAATAACTGCGGGAAGAGTGCTCTTTTTAGAAAGCTTTTTTATGTACTTAAATATTAGTCCGCACAAAAGACCCTCCAAAACTCTCGGCACAACACATAAAATAAGTGTGTACAAAGGGCTTATAGACAAAAATGTCTGACCCATAAAATTAGAAAATGCATTAATAAAGCTTGTTACGCCAAACACAAGACCTAAAAAAGCACTTGCACCCGGGCCTAAGGTAATTGCCGCAACAATAACGGGTATCGTAAGAAAGGTTATTGAAAAAAGACCTGTAACATTAAGATATCCTAAAGGTGTTACTGACATAACAATCAATGTAGCGCATAAAAGCGAAAGTCTTACAAGGTAGTTTGAATCAATTTTTTTCATAATAGTCTGCCTTTCTAATTTGCAATTATATTTTCGTTTCTTTCAAAGGGCTGACTCAGCTTTATTGAGCCGAAGTCTTCGACCTTTTGCCCCTCTATTAAAAACTGAACCTTTTTAATTTCCTCAAGCTCTGTTAAGCTGTTTACAACAGCGTAAACAGAAAGCACCTCATTAGGCGCCTCTTCGCCAAGACGGCGCGCAATAAAATCTTCAGAAAAGTTTACAAAGCAGGTCGAGTTTTTTGTTTCAACCGATAAAAGCTTTGTGTTTTTCGGGAAAAGAAAGCCTGATGTTCCTTTCTGCGAATCGTGCATAAGCTCATTTATAATAAGCTGAGCGGTTGAAATATTATCGTTTACCAAAACATCTCTTGTTTCCCTTAAAAGCTTTGTTAAATCTGAATTAGGGAAGTAGAGTGTAAGGGCTAAAGTGTTATTTAAAGCACCCGCCTCGTTTTCGTTAACGATATCGCTTTTTGAAAGAGCACCTAATGGTTTTTTATCTGTGTCAACCAGAGGCTCGCCCTCAACCAATATACTTACCTGCTCTATCCCGTCAATACCGCATAGCGTGTAAACCACAGTAAAAGCGGCAAGCATATCGTCTGCCGTCTGCCCTGAGTTAAACGAAGAAGAAAAGTCAACCGTAACAAGATTTCCTTTTCTGCCGAGAGACAAAATTTTGGTGTCCTTCGGGATAGCCCTTTTGTTTTCAACAGTGTTGTCAGGGCCTTTTATAAGAAGATTTATCATTGTAAAAAGCTTGTCGGGGTCATCTTCGGGGATTTTTTTCTCCTCGAAGCTTAGTCTTGAAAGCGTTGAATCAAGAAAATAAAGCTTAACCTGTGTTTTTTTGCCCGAATTCAGTGCACCGAAAAAATCAGTGTGCACAAGTATTAAAATAAATAAGCTTATTATAAAAACTGCCGCTGCCGACAAAAGAGAAAGAACAAGCCTTTTGTTCATAAATGGTTCACCTTACTTTCCTGAGTAGGGGAGAATTATAATAAATTTACTTCCTTCGCCCTCTTCGCTTATAACCTCAATATGACCGCCGTGCTGAGAAACTGCCTCCGATGCAATAGAAAGGCCTAAGCCCGTTCCGCCTGTTTCTCTTGCCCTGGCCTTATCCACTCTGTAGAATCTGTCAAATATATGTGAGGTATCTTCTTTTGGAATTCCTATGCCCGTGTCCTCAATTTCAATCATAACACTTGTTATGTCGCTGAAGAGACGAATGTCAACGCTTCCGCCCTCGGGAGTGTATTTGATGCTGTTATCTGCAATATTGTAAACAGCCTCGTAGATTTTATCGCCGTCTAAAAGCATTTCGATTGTTTTGTCTTCTGACTCACGGTGATAGGTGAGGGTGATATTTTTTTCTTTTGCAAGCGGACGCAGCTTTCTTGTCACCATTTCTATAAGGTTTGTTAAATCGACTGTTTTAAACTCGATTTTTGAAACCTGAGAATCGTTTTTGGTTAAGGTTAAAAGCCTTTCAACAATTCTTGTAAGACGGTCAACCTCGTTTGTCATATCGCCTAAAAACTCGCGCACCATATCCTCGTCAAAGACTTGCGACTGAAGAATTGATTCAGACAAAAGCTTTATTGTAGCAAGAGGCGTCTTAAGCTCATGCGAAACGTCGGATACGAACTGGCGTCTGCTTTCTTCAACTGCTGAAAGCTGTTCTGTCATCGAGTTTACCGACATAGCGAGGTTTGAAATCTCATCGTGACCTTTAACCTCTGCTCTTTGGTTGAAATTGCCCTTTGCAATTTCTTTTGTTATGGCTGTAAGCTTAGTTAAGGGCTTTGTTATAATACCTGAAATAACTATGCTCAAAAGCGCAATAACAATCGCCATAATAATTCCCATTCTGTAAATAACAGAGGAAATGTCTTTTAAAAACTCGTCAGCAGAGGAAAGCGATTTTCTTAAGTAAACAATACCTAAGGTTTCGCCTTTTTCGTCTTTTACGGGAATACATACGTCTATACTGTTAGACCCGTCGGGATTTTCAAAAATACTGCTGTTTGTTTCTCCCGTGAGCGCTGACTTTATCGTGTCTTTTATAAAAAACTTATTAACAAAGCTGTTTTGCGAATCATTATCATAAATAACAACGGCCTGCTTGCTTAAAACCATAAGCCTTGCAGGAGAGTCTGAAAACAGGTCTCTTGTTGCATTTGTAAGAGAGCGTGTGTTTTCAATTCCGTTTTCTGTTATAATGCTTGAAACAATATTAGCCTTTGCAAAAAGGTTAACCTTTTCGTTTTCATAAAAGTAGTTTCTGTATGTCGATAAAAGATATATGGAGAACAAAAAGAGCGTTAAAATCATTACAATCACATAAGATGCCATCATTGTCCATCTGAGTGACGATGCACGCTTTTTGTTTTCGTTTGTAGAGGGTTCTTTATGCTTCAGTATAATAATAACCAACTCCCCATTTAGTGTGAATATACTTGGGTTCTGCAGGATTGGGTTCAATCTTTTCTCTTAAACGTCTTACATGCACGTCAACAGTTCTTATATCGCCGGGGTAGTCATAGCCCCAGATAATGTCAAGTAGGTTTTCTCTGCTATATACCTTGCCGGGATTTGACAAAAACAAATCGATTAAGTCAAATTCCTTTGCGGTAAGCTCAATTGAAACTCCGTCAATCTTTGCGCGTCTGAAATTATAGTCTAAATCAATCGTGCCGATTGTTACTGTGTTTGATGCCTTTTTGGCTTCAGGCTGAGTTACACGCCTTAAAATTGCCTTAACGCGCGCCTTAAGCTCTAAAATATTAAAGGGCTTTGTAAGGTAATCGTCAGCACCATACTCAAGACCTAAGATTTTGTCCATATCCTCGCTCTTTGCAGTAAGCATAACGATTGGCACATTTGAAAACTCCCTTATTTTCTGGCAGGCTGAAAGACCGTCTATCTTAGGAAGCATAAGGTCTAAAATAATAAGGTCAATAGATTTGTCCTTTGCCATACGAACAGCCTCCTCGCCATCGTATGCCACCTCGCAGGTATAGCCGTCCTGCTCGAAATTGAATTTTATGCCTTTAACCAAAAGCTTCTCGTCGTCAACAATTAAAATTTTCATAGTTTATCAAGCCTTTCTGCCCATATATAAATAGAAAAGTCTGTTGCATACGGGCGTGTGCAACACAATATAAGTATACACAATTATCATATCACAAAGAGATAGTAAAGTACAAGAGAAATATCAAAAAAAATTAAAAAATTTTTACAAAATAAAAAAGCTTTTGTAACAAATTTACGGCGTTTGCCTTTTAGAGTTTTAAGAAAATATGATTTATGACAGAAAGCAAAAATAAATTGACACTAAAGATAAAATTATGGTATAATATTTAGTCGGTAAATATTGATGATTTACGGAGGTATTAAGATGAAAATAAAAGAAAAAGTCAAGAAAGGCTTTGAATATATAAATTCGCTTGAAAAGAAGAGGCTGTCTTTTCCCGTGGCAATTATGTTCTTTTTGGTTGCGGCGGTTCTTTTAGTGAGGTTTCAGTCGTTTGCAACAAACGGCAGCGTGTTTTTTCATAAGTCCTCTTTGTCTTTTGAGTGGAAGCCTGTGCTTATTTTTTACAATGCACTTCCGTTTTTTATCTCGCTCTGCTTTTTGTATTTTTTGTCGGGCAGTGTGAATGTTTCCTTTTCGGTTACAAGTCTTACGCTTATGGTGATGCTTGTTGTAAACTTTTTTAAGATAGAGTTTCGCTCGGAGCCATTTATCCCGACAGATATTACAAACATAACCGAGGCGGCAAATGTGTCGTCAGGCATAACCTTTAAGTTTTCATTTTTGATTGTGCTGGTTATTATTATTGCGCTTTTAATCAATGTCTTAATGTGGATTTTTGTAAGAAGCAAAAAAACAAAGCTTATATACAGACTTATCGGCCTTGTTTTAAGCGTGGCAGTTGGTATAACCTCATACACTCATATTTACTCTGATTTAAACAAGTTTAAAGATATATTAACCTTTGCAAACGTGTGGAGAGATGTAAGCGTTATGGAAAACAAAGGCTTTATCTATAACTTCTTAACGAGATTTAAGCTTTTTGGCTACGATGAGCCTGAGGGCTATTCTGAGGATGCGGTTTTTAAGGTATACAATGAAAACCCCGAGGACTTTGCTCTTCCCGAGGGTTATATTATGCCCGATGTAATTTCAATAATGGGAGAATCATTTTTTGATACGGCAAGAACAAATATTTCCTTTGCCGAGGGAATTAATCCTAA
This sequence comes from uncultured Clostridia bacterium, assembly GCA_937892135.1. Taxonomy (GTDB): domain Bacteria; phylum Bacillota; class Clostridia; order UBA1381; family UMGS1253; genus CAKSHP01. The sequence continues at coordinate 10,756 of CALAUK010000136.1, forward strand.
TAAAAACATTGAAAGATTAAGAAAAGACGGGCTTTACGGCGATTTAATCGTTCGAGGAATTGGCGGAGGAACGGTTATTTCTGAGTTTGAGTTCTTAACGGCTAATGCTATTTCCTTTATAACTGATACCATCATTTCGCCCTATAACACATATATAACAAAAAATGCGTATTCAATTCCAAGGTATCTTAAAGAGAAGTTTAGATATAAAACAAATGCTATGCACCTCGGAAACGAGTGGTTTTATAACAGAAAGAGCACATATCCTCGTCTTGGGTTTGACCAAACAACATTTTACGAGGATATAGAAGATAAAAATCCGCAGAAAGCCTATAACGGCTACACTGCAGACTGTGAGCTTACAAATCTTATACTCCAAAAGTATGAAGAGCATATAAAAACTAATCCCGAAAACAGTTATTTTAACTTCAATGTAACTGTTGAAAATCATCTTCCTTATAACGAAACTTACGCAAACAAGGAGTATGTTGTAAGAGACGAAGCCTGGGAGGACAGCGTTTATTATATGATAAACCAGTATGTTGAAAAGGCATTAAAGACGGATGAGGTTTTAGGTGCTGTCGCAGATTATATGGAGAGTTTAGACCGCCCCGCAGTTGTTGTGTTCTA
>CALAUK010000137.1 GCA_937892135.1 uncultured Clostridia bacterium
CCGTCAACACTTACCTGCCTTTCTTCCATACACTCAAGAAGGCTCGACTGTGTTCTTGGAGTTGCGCGGTTAATTTCATCTGCAAGAAGAACGTTTGCAAACACCGCTCCTTGCCTGAAAACAAACTCAGATTCCCTGCGGTCAAAATAATTTGTTCCGCATACGTCCGCAGGCAAAAGGTCGGGAGTAAACTGGATACGCTTAAAAGAGCCTCCCAAAGACTTTGCTACCGCCTTTGAAAGCTGTGTTTTTCCCGTTCCCGGAACGTCTTCCAAAAGAACGTGCCCACGGGCTAAAATTCCCGCAAGAACCAAATCTATAACGTCATCTTTTCCCATTATTACTTTCTTTATATTCTCTTTTATTCTGAAAACCAAATCGCTCATAGGCTTTCTCCTTTTTATAATTGTACTTCATAATTATACTACAAACGGCAAATTAAAGTCAATACGCGCTAAATAACATTTTGATATGCGGTCCTTTTATTTATACGATTTCCACAAATTGAATTATGTTTTATTGTGTAAAAACACAAAATTTCTTTGCTCCAAGTCTTTTTTTCAAAAAAGCCTTGAAAAAAAACCTTTTAAGATATAAAATTGATTTGTGATACTTTTTCTTTAATGGAGGTTAACTTAAAATGAAAGAATTTTACGAAATTGAAATAGCAGGTTTGAAAAGAAATCTGCCCTTATGCAAATTAAATGACGAACTTTATATAGGTGCTTTTATAATGTTTGGCGATGTTTCTCTTACGGAGGCATGTGCAAAAGAGCTTTTAAAAAAAGCGCCTGAGCACGACATACTTATTACTGCCGAGTCTAAAGGAATTCCGCTTATTCATGAGCTTGCAAAGCAATCAGGAAACAACACTTATGTTGTTGCAAGAAAAGGTCCTAAGCTTTATATGAAAAACATAACATACACAAAAGTAAACTCCATCACAACAGACCACGAACAGGTTTTATGCATAGGTGAAGACGACGTTTTAAAGTTAAAGGGAAAGCGTGTTTTAATCGTAGACGATGTTATAAGCACAGGAGAGTCTTTAAAGGCTATTGAAAAGCTTGTAAATCAGGTTGGTGGAAACATTGTAGGCAAGATGACTGTTCTTGCAGAGGGTGATGCAATAGACAGAGGAGATATAATAGCGTTAGCACCCCTTCCCCTGTTTGATAAAAACGGAGACCCGATTAAATAAAAAAGTGTTTTTAATAAACACCTCAACCCCCTGCCCCCAATCTTGGGGCAAAAAAGGTTCACTTTTTTGATTTTTCGTCATTACAACTTAAAAGTTGTAATTTCCTACAAATTAACAAAAAAAGCTGTTGCTTTGCAACAGCTTTTTTAATACTCTTTTAAGCTTCTTATATACTTAAAGGTTTCCTTTTCTCCCTTTTCTGAAAGCATTAAAAGAAGCGATTCTATAAGGTCGCTCGTCTCAGGATGAATGCTCCTTTTTGGCTTTCCTCTCATAAAATATTCGATAGGATGAGAATCCGTGTAGTTTTCCTTTTGATAAATTTTGCTCGCAGCCACACGGTCGCAAAACATTTCCTTAACAAACACAAGAGGCATCTTAACGGGCACAACCTTTTTTTCTTGTATACTAAAGTCTGTCCAGTACTCAAAATGATGCTTGTTTCTTCCCTTGTGATGAAGCCAGGCTGAAGAATATCCATGCTCCATTCTTTCCTTTTCATTGGGGCTTTTTGTTCCGTCTGAATAATACTTAACTCCCATAAAAAACTCCTGCGGAGAGTATTTTGACAAATCGTGCAAAAGCCCGCGCCAGAAAATTCCTGCCTTTATCGCATGGCATAGAACAGCATGCCTGTGCTTTGTGATAGTTTTTAAATGACCAAAGAATTTCATTTTATTTGCTCTCCTATTTGTCTCTGAGCATCGCTTTTAAAGTTTTTTCAATTTCAGCTGCAGTCTCTATGTCCTTTGCAATAATGAAAATCGTGTCATCTCCTGCAATAGAACCAACAATTTTATCTCCAAGACAGCTGTCAATCGCCACACACGCCGCCTGAGCCATTCCAGTAAGTGTTTTTACAACAACAGTATTCATCGCCGCCTCAATGCTCATAACCGAATGCGAAAACACTACT
>CALAUK010000138.1 GCA_937892135.1 uncultured Clostridia bacterium
TTTTCGTTTTTTTAACACAGAAATTCGCCAAAAGTGAGTGTTTTAGGGCAAAACTTCCTTATCTGGTGGTGGCCTTACGCTCCTTTTATTATTTCTATAATCTTTTCTGTCATCTCGCTTGTTGTAACAAAGCTTTCTCCGTCTAAATCCTTTGTCCTAAGCCCCATCTCCAAAGCCTTAGAAACCGCATTTTCAATCATATCTGCCGCATCAGTCATCAAAAATGAACTTCTAAGCATCATCGCCGCCGACAAAATGGTTGCCAATGGATTTGCGATTCCCTTTCCCGCAATATCGGGCGCAGACCCGTGAATCGGCTCATATAAAGAAACCTTTGTATCTCCCATTGATGCTGACGGAAGCATACCGATAGAGCCTGTGAGAGCGCTTGCGAGGTCTGAAAGAATGTCTCCAAACATATTAGATGTTACCAATACATCAAACTGCGCAGGATTTATAACAAGCTGCATCGCCGCATTATCAACATACATACAGCTAACCTCTACTTCGGGGTAGCAGGGTTTAACCTTTTCTAAAACCTTTCTCCATAGCCTTGAAGAAGAAAGAACATTAGCCTTGTCTACCATGCAAAGCTTCTTTCTTCTAAGCATCGCCATGTCAAAAGCGCACTTTAAAATTCTTTCAATTTCGTAATCTGCATACTTTTCAACATCGTATGCTTCGTTTTCGCCCTCGTGCTTTTCGCCAAAGTAAATTCCGCCCGTAAGCTCACGAACTATAACCAAATCCGCAAGTGCATTTTTAAGAGGCGATGCCTCCTTTAAGCTGTCATATACCTTAGCAGGGCGAAGATTAGAGAATAAACCAAGCTCTTTTCTTATTCCCAAAAGTGCTTTTTCGGGCCTTAGCTCAGGCGGAAGCTTATCCCACTTTTCGCCGCCTACCGCACCTAACAAAACAGCATCGGACTCTTTAGAGAGTTTTATCGTCTCCTCAGGTAAGGGCACGCCTTTTTCATCTATCGCCGCACCGCCCATAAGAGCATACGAAAACTCAAATTCGACATTAAACTTTTCCGAAATCGCCAAAAGTACATCTCTTGCCGCGCGGGTAATCTCGGGGCCTATTCCGTCGCCCTCTATAATACAGATATTTTTCTTCACATCTGTCACCTCATTTGCTCTTAACATAGTTTATAAGGCCACCGCTTTTTATTATCTTTTGCATAAACTCAGGGAACGGCTCCGCCTTGTATGACTTGTTTTTGCTTTTGTTAACAATTTCTCCCGTATCAAGATTAATATATAACAAATCTCCCTCTTCGGCATCATTTGCCGCCTCTTCACACTCTAAAATAGGAAGTCCTATATTAATCGCATTTCTGTAAAATATTCTTGCAAAGCTTGATGCAACAACGCACGCTATGCCCGACGCCTTGATAACAGCGGGCGCGTGTTCTCTTGAGCTTCCGCAGCCAAAATTCTTTTTGCCGACTATAATATCTCCCGCTTTAACCTTTTTTTGAAAATCAGGGTCGATATCCTCCATGCAGTGCTTTTTAAGCTCTTCCATATTTGAAACATTTAAGTATCTTGCAGGAATTATTACATCTGTGTCTATATTGTCGCCATATTTTATAACGCTTCCGTTAATCTCCATAGTTAAGCCTCCTCGCAGATTTCGCCCTTTATGGCGCTTGCCGCCGCAACTAAAGGTGAAGATAAATAAACCTTGCTTGTTACATCACCCATTCTGCCAACAAAGTTTCGGTTTGTTGTTGAAACGCACACCTCGCCGGGAGCTAAAATTCCCATATGCCCTCCAAGGCACGGTCCGCAGGTAGGAGTTGAAAAAACTGCCCCCGCCTCGATAAATATGTTAGCTAATCCCTCTTCTATGCACTTAATGTAAACTTTCTGAGTTGCGGGGATTATAATACATCTCACATCTTCGTGAACCTTTTTGCCCTTTAAAACCTCTGCCGCAATTCTCATATCTTCTATTCTGCCGTTTGTGCAAGAGCCTATAACAACCTGGTCTATTTTAACCTTTCCTATTTCGTCTATCGTAACTGTGTTAGACGGAAGATGAGGCATAGCAATCGTCGGGCGAAGAGACGATAAATCAATTTCAATCACTTCGGGATATTTATAGTCTTTATCCGCCTCAAAAATACTGTAAGGCTCTTTGCAATGCTCTTCAAGATATTTTATTGTTTTTTCGTCAACGGGGAAAATGCCATTTTTAGCTCCCGCCTCAATAGCCATATTGCAGATTGTAAACCTGTCGTCCATAGAAAGAGAGGAAACGCCATCACCTGTAAACTCCAATGATTTATACAAAGCACCGTCAACGCCGATTTTTCCTATAAGA
>CALAUK010000139.1 GCA_937892135.1 uncultured Clostridia bacterium
CCACGGGGATGTCCTCGGCGGTAGTCAGCTCCATGCCGGCGATGGGAATGATTCCCTGCTTCTTGGCGGCCTTGAAAAAGGCGGGGCAATTTTTGCAGGTGTTGTTTCTGCTTTTGTAGATAATGTTGCTACAGTTCTTATGATTGCGCCTGTTGCACTTGCTTTTTGCAAGAAACTCAATGTTTGCTATTCTGCAAACCAAAGCTGCCATTTCAGCTCTTGTAACAATTTTATCAGGTGCAAAAGAGCCATCCGGATAACCTTTCATAATATTATTTTCCGAAAGAAAAACCGCTGCAGCTGCATAATACTCACTGCCATTTATATCAGAGAAAACTGAATTGTTTTTAGCCATTATGTTTGTTGGAAGCAGCATAAAAAGAAGCATTATGGATAAAAAAAGACTTATAAATTTTTTCATTTGCTATACATCCTTTCTGAAAAGTATATTTAATACATCTAAATAAAACTTCCGTGCCACAGAAGTTTTATTTAATTATAGTAAATTATAATTTGTTTGTCAATAGGATATAATTAATTATATAAATCAAATAATATTTGAGGGGAAATATTATGGAGACTTTTAATGACAGAGAATACCAAATGTTTATTATCAAGGTTGGCTTGAAGGTGGGATATTACAGAAGACTTGCTGGTATTACACAGGAGCAACTTAGTGAATACAGTGGCATGTCTTTAAATTTTATTTCCTAGCTTGAGGGGTCTGGCGCAGCTTATTTGTCATCGCTTAAGTCATTATATAAAATAAACAGGGTACTTGGAGTGAGTGTAAATAAACTGGTAGATGTGGAAGATGATTAAAAAGAAAAAGGAGTGCAGATGCACTCATTTTTAATATTATTAATTATTAAATTTTCATCATTCATTATTCATTTAAAAATCCTGAAAGCTTAATGAATAATGAATAGTGAATAATGAAAAATGAATAATACAAAACAAAAAATCCCGTCTTACGACAGGATTTTTGTTTTGGTGCCGCTGGCCGGAGTCGAACCGGCACGGTATCGCTACCGGCGGATTTTGAGTCCGCTACGTCTGCCAATTCCATCACAGCGGCATAACACTTAAGTATAATAGCACAATTTTACTTTGTTGTCAAGGGGTTTTAATAAAAAAAAGAGGCAAACGCCTCTTTTTTTTATTAAGCCTTATATAAATCTTTTATCGCCTGAGAAAAGTGCTGTTCTGTGAGTTTTAATAAAGCTTAAGCAAAAGCCTGAAAACTCGGAAAGTGCACCGAAAACAAGCTCGGGCTTTAAGTTATATGTGTTTCCCGCAGGCAATTTTACTGAAAATTTTAAATAGTTTTCGCTTTTTTCAAGAAGAGTTAAGTTCTTGATGTCGTTTTTAATGTCTACCTCTTTTTCTGAGCTTTTGGTTTTTTTGGTTACGATTATTTCGTCCTGCGCTAAAAATGCTGAAATATCCACTTCGGGAGTACCCTCTGTTTCAATTTCACAGATGTATTCTGCTGAATCTAATGTCTTAAAGCTTGGCATATCGCCAGTTACAAGTTTTGCCGCTAAGATTTCGATGCCCTCAGGGAATGTTTCTTTAAACACCTTTAAAACAACATCCTCGCCCGGATTTTCGTCAAAATCAATGTCGATATATTCGTCCTCGCCTGTTACGCCAACGCTTATCGGAAGAGCAACCACCATAACGGGATGGGGGTTAAAGCCCTCTGTGTACGTTACAGGCAGGCCCGACCTTCTTATCGTGCGGTTTAAAACACGGACAAAGTCAAGATGCGAAATATATCTTGCGTTTTCTGCCTTTTCATATTTTAATCTGAAGGTGAAATTACCTTTCATAGCAAACACCTCCTTTAAAGCACGCCGCTCCGCAGTTTGTGCATTTTTCGCGGCAGTTGGGGGTTACAATCTCATCATAAGCGGCACGCGCTTCTGACTCTAAGTATTTTTTAGTTACGCCCACGTCGATATGATCCCACGGAAGAACTTCGGAAAAGTCACGCTTTCTCTGGTTATAGAATTTGGGGTCAACACCAGATTCAGAAAATGCCCTCATCCAGTTTTCGAAGCTGAAGTATTCGTGCCATCCGTCAAACTTACAGCCAAGAGAGTGCGCTTTTAATAAAACCTTACAAAGTCTTCTGTCGCCTCGCGCGAAAACGCCCTCAAGAAAGCTTGTTTCGCCGTCGTGATAGCTAAAGGATATTGCCTTTGAATGAATAGACTCTCTTACTGCCTTTTGTTTTTCTGTTATAGCATCAAGGTCGTCCTGCGCTTCCCACTGAAACGGCGTAAAAGGCTTTGGAACAAAGGTCGATGCGCTGACTGATATTCTTGGTGATTTTCCTCTTTTTGACTTGTCAAGCTCGTAGTATTTATCTAATACCTTATGGCTTAAAGCGCCTATTCCCGAAACATCTTCTAATGTTTCAGTCGGCAGACCAATCATAAAATAAAGCTTAACTGATGACCAGCCCTCTGAGAAAATCATAGAAACGGAGTCTAGAAGATTTTCTTCTGTTACGCCCTTTCTTATAACATCACGAAGCCTCTGCGTTCCTGCCTCGGGGGCAAAGGTTATTCCGCTTTTTCGAACTGATGAAACCTTTTTTGAAAGCTCAAGAGAGAAGCTGTCTATTCTAAGAGAGGGAAGAGCAAGATTGATTTTCTTGTCCTCGGTGATCTCTAAAAGTCCGTCTGTCAATTCGCGAAGCTCGGTATAGTCGCTCGTTGAAAGCGAGCAAAGGCTTATTTCCTCGTAGCCCGTTTTACCGATTAAGTTTTTTGCAATCTCTACAAGCTTTTTAGCGCTTTTTTCACGAACGGGCCTGTAAACATAGCCTGCCTGACAAAAACGGCAACCTCTTATGCAGCCTCTGAAAATTTCAAGAGTTATTCTGTCGTGCACAGTTTCGCCAAAGGGAACTATAAGGTGGTCGGGAAAATAGGACTCGTTAAAGTCAGTTATTATTCTTTTTCTTATAGTCTTTTTTGCCTCGGGAACTTTAGGACAAATTTCCTTGATTGTGTTATCCTCGTTATAGGTTACCTCGTAAAACGATGGAACATAAATTCCGTCTACCGTGGCAACCATTTTAAGAAAATCGTTTCTGTCAGTGCTTTTTGAGGCTTTGAATTCTTTATACTTATCCATTACCTCGCTCATCATTTCCTCGCCTTCGCCAAGGCAGAAAAAGTCAACAAAATCGGCTAAAGGCTCGGGATTATATGCGCAAGCTCCACCCGCACAGACAAAGGGGTGATTTATATCTCTGTCCTCTGACATAAGCGGAATATTCGCCAAATCAAGCATATTTAAAAGGTTTGAATATGAAAGCTCATACATTAAAGTAAAGCCCACGATGTCAAACTCGCCAACGGGAGTTTTCGTTTCGAGGGAAAAAAGCGGCATATTTGCTTCGCGCATTTTTTCTTCCATATCGGGCCACGGCGCAAAAACTCTTTCGCAGTAGGTGTCTTCTCTTTCGTTTAAAATGTGATAGAGAATTTTCATGCCTAAATGGCTCATGCCTACCTCATAGTTATCGGGAAAGCAAAAGGCAAAGCGCATAGTGTCCTCAGTTATATCTTTTTTTATCATTCCAAGCTCACCGCCTGTGTACTGCACGGGCTTTGAAACAGAGGAAAGTATTTTGTCTAAGGCTGTTATCATATAAAAATCTCGCTTTTCTAAGTATTTTCTTTATTGTACCACATTTTTTGCATCTTTTCAATGGAAAGGAGAAAAAAACTCCACAGGAGTTTTACCATAATTATTAATTATTCATCATTCATTATTCAGTATTCATTAAAAAAGCACCCCGCAGGGTGCTTTTTATTATTACGCTTCAAGAGCCTGTTTTAAATCAGCAATAATATCGTCAACATTTTCAAGACCAACAGAAAGTCTTATAAGACCGGGAGTTACTCCGCCGGCAATAAGCTGCTCGTCTGTAAGCTGACGGTGAGTTGAGCTTGCGGGATGCAAAACACAGGTGCGGATATCGGCAACGTGCACGAGTAGTGATGCCATTTTAAGATTGTCGATAAATTTAACGCCTGCTTCTCTTCCGCCTTTTAAACTAAACGCTATAACACCGCTTGCGCCCTTGGGAAGATATTTTTTAGCCAAATCCTTTCTCTTGTAGCTATCTAAAGTGGGGTAGTTTACGCTTTCAACCTGAGGGCAGGTTTCTAAAAAGCGCGCAACCTTATCTGCATTTTCACAGTGCCTGTCCATACGAACGTGCAAGGTTTCAATTCCCTGATTTACTATAAATGCACCGAATGCACTCTGGCAAACGCCCATATCACGCATAAGCTGAACTCTTGCCTTTACGATAAATGCGCTCTCGCCGAAGTCTTTTGTGTATATAACGCCGTGATAAGAATCGTCGGGCTCTGTAAACTCGGGGTATTTTCCGTTTGTCCAGTCAAACTTTCCTGAGTCAATAATAACACCGCCAACAGTAAGAGCGTGACCGTCGAGGTACTTTGTTGTTGAGTGAGTTATAATATCTGCGCCAAACTCAATCGGACGGCAAAGATACGGAGTTGCAAATGTGTTGTCAACAACTAACGGCACACCGATTTTGTGAGCGATATTTGCGAATTTTTCAATATCAAAAACCTCAATAGAGGGGTTTGTGATTGTTTCACCGAAGATTGCTTTTGTGTTGGGGCGAACTAAAGATAAAATCTCTTCTTCTGTTGCATCGTTATCAACAAAAGTAACATCTACGCCAAGCTTTTTAAAGGTTACATTAAAAAGGTTAAATGTTCCGCCGTAGATAGCATTTGAGCAAATAAAATGGTCGCCTGAGCCTAAGAAATTAAGCATTGCAAGCATATTTGCGCTCTGGCCTGAGCTTGTCATAATAGCGCCAACGCCTCCGCAAAGGTCAGCAATCTTCTTTTCAACCGCATCAACCGTGGGGTTTGCAAGTCTTGAATAGAAAAAGCCGTTCTCTGTAAGGTCAAAAAGCTTCTGAACATGCTCAGTAGAATCATATTTAAAGGTTGTGCTCTGATAAATCGGAAGTGTCTGCGGACCACCGTTTTCGGGAGTATAACCTGAGTGTAAAAGTTTGGATTCAATATTCATTTAAATCATCCTTTCAAAAAGTTTGGATATACCAGTTATTTTACCATAAACTCAAGTAAAAATCAATGTTTTTTTAAAATTTATCCGCTTGACAGTAAAACCTTAAAATGCTATAATTTAAGCCGAGGTGATTACTTTGAAAAAAATACTTTTTGTTTGCCTTGGAAACATTTGCCGCTCTCCTATGGCGGAGTTTGTTATGAAGGACTTAGTTAAAAAAGAAAACTTAGAAAACGAGTTTTACATAGAGTCTTGTGCAACGTGCAGAGCGCATATAGGTGAAGAGCCGCACTACGGAACAAGAAAAAAGCTTAAGGAAAAAAGCATTTCCTGCGAGGGAAAAACTGCAAGAAAAATGGAAAAGTCCGACTATGACAGGTTTGATTATATACTCGCTATGGACGAATCTAACATAGACCGCATTTTATACATAATAGGCGAGGACAAGGAAAACAAGGTTTCGCGCCTTTTAGAGTTTGCAGGAGAGAAAAGAGATATCGCAGACCCCTGGATTACGGGAAACTTTGATGAAACTTACGATGATGTTTTATTAGGATGTAAAGCACTTTTAGAAAAGCTAAAATAAATGGGGTGTAGCAAAATGCACACACCACACAAGGCAAAGGAATGGCATAAAAAAGTCTCCTGATTAAAGCTGTAAAGTTAAAATAAAAAAGTTAGGGTGGAAATTCGTCATTTGACGAATTTCTGCAATAGGATGCCTTGTGTTTTGAACAAACTTCGCCTCTCGCCGTACCATCGTACGCCTTCGGGTAACCTGATAATGCATAGGCATTATCAGCTCAGTTTGTCCAATCTGCACTATTTTTCGTCCACCCTTGAACGGGAAGGTGTAGAAAAATGCACCGACCACACAAGGCAAAAGAAATATTATGTGGGGTTTGTTAAGATTTATAAGTTTGATATTAAGTTATAAATAAGGAGGAAATTCGTCGAAAGACGAATTTCTGTTTTTTTATGCCTTGTGTTTTGAACAAACTTCACCTCTCGGCGTACCTATGTACGCCTTCGGGTAACCCCTGCGGGCTTAGTTTGTCCAATCTGCACTATTTTTCTTCCGTCCCAGATATGACGTATAAAAATGTGCATACTGCCTAATGTGTAAAAAAACAGGCTGTATCAAAATGATTTCATTTTGATACAGCCTTTTCTTCTTTACTATATATTCAATCAAGTGTTCTGTGCATTTTTCTCTGCCCTTTAAGAAACATCTATCATTTCCAGATACTTGCCTCCGTTTTTGGCGATATGTTCCTTACGTCCTGAAAGGTTGTCTCCAAGCAAAAGCTCAAACTTCGCCTTAGCAAGAGCCGCGTCGTCTGGCATAACGCGTATTAAGCGTCTTGTCTCAGGGCACATTGTTGTCAGCCACATCATATCGGCATCGTTTTCACCGAGACCCTTTGAGCGCTGAATGGTATACTTACGGTTTCCGATTTCCTCGATAGCATC
>CALAUK010000140.1 GCA_937892135.1 uncultured Clostridia bacterium
CCTCTGCCTATGGGAATCATTGAGTCTATCGCTTTGATTCCTGTTTCAAGAGGAGCAGAAACGCTCTTTCTTTCGATAATTCCGTGAGCCTCGCTCTCTATCGGGCGAAATTCTTCCGCCTCTATTGTTCCTCTGCCGTCTATCGGCTCACCTAATGCGTTTAAAACTCTTCCTATAAGCTTTTCGCCTACGGGCACGCTAACAACCTTTTTAGTTAAAAAGACCTCATCGCCCTCTTTGATTTTGTCGCCTCCGCCTAAAATAACGACGCTTACAAAATCGGCTTCAAGGTTTAAAGCCATACCGACATCGCCTGTTTTAAACTCAACAAGCTCATTTGCCATACAATTTAAAAGCCCGTAAACCTTTGCGATACCATCGCCCACTTCGATTACAGTTCCTGTTTCTCTTTTTTCGGTTTTAGCTTCGTAATTTTTAATCTGTTCTTTTATAATTTTACTTATTTCACTACTCTTTAGTTCCACTTTTATCACCAACTTATGAAATTGCTTTTCTTATTTTATTAAGCTCCTGCTTAAATGAGGCATCCAAAATAGAATTTTCCGTCTTAATAACAACGCCGCCTATAATAGACTTATCCTCACGAAACTGCGCCTTTATAGTTTTTTTCGTCATATCCGAAAGCTTTTTTATGATTTTTTCCTTTAAAGCTTCTGATATGGGACCCGAGGTTATAACCTCAGCCTTTTCTATGTTAAATTCTTTGTTGTAGCTTTTTTCGTACTCGTCTCTGATTTTAAAAATATGAGAAAACAAATGATTTTTTGAAAGAAGCTTTAAAAGGTTTAAAACATACTCATGGACACTTTCAGAAAAGGCTTCGTCTAAAAGCTTTTCTTTTTCTTTAAAATCAATGTCGGGCGCGTCCATAATCTTGGTATATGTTTCATTTTCCAAAACCAATTCGCTAACCAAAGACAAATCGGATAAAATTTTATCTTTATTGTCTTCTGCAAGAGAATATATAGCCTCGCTATAAGAATGCGCATAATTTTTCATCGGCTTTCACCTAATTTCTCTATGCTTTTTTCAACTATATCTTCGATTGTTTCTTCTTCTATTTTCTTTTCTAGAACCTTTTCGGCAATTGCCACAGCCATAGAAGCAATATCCTCTTTTGCGCCCTCGAAAGAAGCCTTCCTTTCCTCTTCAATCTGAATGCGGGCGTTTTCTTTTATTCTTCTTGCTTCGTCATTAGCGTCCTTTATTATCTTTTCTCCGCTAACCGTTGCATTTTTAGTGGCCTCTCTTACGATATCTGCCGCCTCGTCCTTTGCAGAAGAAAGCCTCTTTTCCAAATCCTCTTTAAGATTTTTTGCCTCTTCATTGGCAGTTTCTGCATCAGAATACATTTTTTCTATTTCGTTTTGTCTCTGGTCTATAATATTTTTTACAGGTTTAAACAAAAACTTCTTCATAACAAGAAAAAGGATTAAAAGGTTAACCCATGAAAATATTAAAGTCCACACATCTATTGAGACAAATGCCAGTGCTTCACCCATCAAAAATTCCTCCTGAAATTTCTTTCAAAAATCAAATAAGAGGATTTGCAAAAAGCAAAACCATAGCAACAACCAAGCTGTAAATACCTGTTGACTCCGCAACGGCACAACCGAAAAGCATTGTTGATGTGATATCGCCTTTGGCTTCAGGCTGACGGCCTACTGCCTCTGCTGCCTTACCTGCGGCAAAACCCTGACCGATACCGGGGCCTATACCCGCTATCATAGCGATTCCTGCACCTATTGCAGACGCTGCCTTTACAATTGCTAATTCCAATCCTGTCATAATAAATTACCTCCATTTTTATATTAACTTTTTTATCTTAGCTTTCCGCGCCTGAAACATATACCATTGTAAGCATACATATTATATAAGCCTGAAGAAAGCCTGTAAACAAATCAAAATA
>CALAUK010000141.1 GCA_937892135.1 uncultured Clostridia bacterium
GCCTATCCACATAACAAGAGCTGTTCCAATGCCGATTGTTACTGATGGAGTAACAATAATATCAAGCTTTGATGTGTCAGAAACAAGCTTTCCTGATTCGCAGGCAACAAGCGCTGCTATATATGTAAGAAGAGGGCCGCCTGCTCCGCCCATGCTCATTGCGCCGTAGCCAACGGCACACAAAGAGAATAAAACCAGCTTGGGAGCCTTAAGCGCCATGCCAACCGATACTGCAATTGCAGGACCTGAAACTGCGCTTCCGAAGGTTGCCATCTTATTAAACAGTTCAATATGTGTATAGGTATAAACTGTTTTAAAAATTGTACCAATAAGCAAGGAGGCAAAAAGTCCCATTGCCATAGCACCAAACGCATCAACAAAATACGTTTTAAGAGAAAAATTGATGTTTCTTTTTTTGAAATAAGAAGCCATAAGAAACCCTCCTTAAATGTGATTGTAATAATTATACACCTTTTGATTTCAAAAAACAATCAGCAAAGTACGAAAAAATATAGCTTGGCTCAGTTTGAGTTTTGTGTTATTTTTACATAATAGAGAATATTTAAACACAAATACCGTGAAAATATGCAAGAGTGTTAAATTCCTTTTCGCTTATCTTTAAGATAAACTTTTCGGAAAGTGACGAGAGAATATTAAGGCTTGTCTCATCAAGAGTGAAGCCAAAAATAAGCTTTGTTTCGTTTTTTAAAATGTATTTTATTGCCTCGCCAACAGATTTGGGCTGATTTTGATATAAATCAGCGCAAGAGGAGCAAAGCATACCGTTTTTATCAGGTGAAAAGAAAGAAGTGTTTTCGCTTCCGCAGACAGCGCAACAGTCGGTTTCTATTTCATAACCTGTTAAAGATAAAAGCTTTAATTCATACACTGACTTTACTAAAAAAAGATTTCTTTCTTTTTCGGCTAGTATGTATAATGTGTTTAAAAGAAGAGAAAGAATTTCTTCTTCAGGCTCTATATCGGGAACAAAAAAGTCGGTTATTTCGCAAAAATATGAGGCAAGAGCAAGCTTTTCTACATTTTCGCCAATGGAATAGAAGCTGTTTATCAGCTTATTTCCGCGCATAGTATACATATTTTTCCCGGGGAAGAGAGTGTATTCGCCGAAACAAAAAAGAGAGGAAGCCGCCCGCTGATGGCTTTTATATTTTCTTACGCCCTTTGCCATAACGGTTATAATTCCCATTTCTTTTGTGAAAATTTTAAGTACTTTATCAGCCTCTGAATAATTTGTCTGCTTTATAACAAGGCCCGTCACTTTTACGCTTTCCAAAGCTTGTCCTCCTTCCTTTAAAATATTTAAACTCAGGAGAATTTTCTCCCCTGAGTTTAAATTATTTTCAAAACACTTGTGTTGCCGTTTTTCTGATTTGTGTGATTAGCTTCTTTTTCCAGAATATCTGAAGAAGACATTTCTTCTTTCAAAACAAGATAATCATACACACTTCCACTTTTTAAAAATCTGTTCCACATATATTGCTCAAACATTTTACCGTCGCCTCCAA
>CALAUK010000142.1 GCA_937892135.1 uncultured Clostridia bacterium
ATTTTTTGTTTTGTATTATTCATTTTTCATTATTCACTATTCATTATTCATTAAGATGTCAGGATTTTTAAATGAATAATGAATGATGAAACCGCTTTCTGCTGATGAATAATTAATAATTGCTTTTATCTGAAAACAATGCTATAATATTTTTGGTGATAAAAAATGAAAGAAAATGTTTTAATTGATAAATCAATAACCTTTGCTGCACGAATCATAAAATTGCAAAAGTTTCTTGTTAAAGAAAAAAAGGAAACGATTATATCCAAACAAATAGTCAGAAGCGGAACAAGTATAGGCGCAAACATAAACGAGGCAAACTATGGCCAAAGCAAAGCTGATTTTATTGCTAAATTGCATATATCACTAAAAGAAACCGCTGAAACAGAGTATTGGTTAAGATTGATTGTAGAAGCAGAATTGTTGTCTTGCAAAGAAATTGACCCTTTATTAAAAGATTGCCTTGAAATTAAAAGACTGCTTATTTCCTCAATTAACACAGCAAAGAAAAATCAAAGCTAACTCAAAAAAAGAGAGCTTTCGCTCTCTTTTTCTTATATCTTATTTCTTCTTAAATTTATTAATCAAATCAAAAAACTTATTTTTAGCCTGATTGTTTCCATTATCAAGCTTGTCAAATTCTCTTAAAAGCTCTTTTTGTTTTTCGTTTAAGCCACGGGGAACTTCAACGTTTACCTTAACATACTGGTCGCCTCTGCCTCTTGCCTGAAGATGCGGAATTCCCTTGCCCTTAAACTTAAACACTGTTCCCGTTTGTGTGCCCTCAGGAATTTTATACTCAACCTCACCATCAAGTGTAGGAACTCTTAAAGTGTCACCCAAAGCTGCCGAAACAAAGCTTATCGGCATATCCAAAACAACGTCAAAACCACGTCTTGTAAACACCTCGTGATTTAATATGCTTACTGTTACATATAAATCACCGTGAGGTCCGCCCTTTATGCCCGAGCTTCCCTCGCCCCTTATAGAAATTGTCTGACCGTCATCTATTCCGGCAGGGATATTTATTTCAATCTTGCGCTGATGGCGAATCTGACCTGTTCCCTTACAGTCTGTGCAGGGCGTTTGTATAATTTCGCCCGAGCCATTACAATGGCTGCAAGTAGCCGTTGACTGAAAACTGCCGAAAGGAGTTCTCTGTACTGTTCTTACCTGACCGCTTCCGCCACAGGTCGTACACTTAGTTGCGCTTGTTCCGGGCTTTGCCTTGCTTCCGTTACAGGTTTTACAGGTTTCCATTCTGTGAACAGTAACCTCTTTTTTAACGCCAAACGCCGCCTCTTCAAAGGTGATTGTAATATCCTGCTGAATATCTTTTCCTTTTCTCGGTCCGTTTCTTCTTGCACTTTGCTGACTTCTTCCTCCAAAGCCGCCTCCAAAGAACGAATCGAATATATCACCCATATCAAAGCCGCCGAAACCGCCAAAGCCACCCGCTCCTGCGCCTGCGCCGAAATTCGGGTCAACACCTGCGTGGCCAAACTGGTCGTAGCGCTGTCTCTTGTCAGGGTCTTTTAAGACATCATAAGCCTCGTTTACCTCTTTAAACTTCTCCTCAGCCTCTTTTTCCTTGCCGGGATTTAAGTCAGGATGGCATTTTTTAGCGGCTTGCCTGTATGCTTTTTTTATCTCATCGTCAGAAGCACCCTTTTGTATTCCAAGCACCTCATAATAATCTCTCTTTTCTGCCACTTTACATACTCCTCTTTTACTGGGAAATGCTTAAGACAGAAACACCTTTCTGTCTTAAGCACAATTAAACTTAGTTATCCTCGTCAACAACATTGTAGTCGGCATCAACAGTATTGTCAAAGCCTGCTCCGCCCTGAGCCTCTGCTCCAGGCGCACCCTGAGGATTAGCCTGAGCGTAAACCTTCTGCATAATCTCATTAAGCTTGTTAGTTAAATCCTCTGTTGCATTTTTCATATTCTCTGTGCTGTTTGATGCGATAGCGTCCTTAAGTGCCTTGATTTTCTCTTCTGCCGCACTCTTGTCGTTAGGATCAAGCTTGTCGCCAACATCCTTTAGAGCTTTTTCGCTCTGGTAAACCATAGCGTCTGCATTGTTTCTTATTTCAGCTTCTTCTTTTTTAGCCTTATCTTCAGCTGCAAACTGCTCTGCCTCTTTTACTGCCTTATCGATTTCCTCATCAGAAAGATTTGAGCTTGCTGTGATTGTGATATCCTGCTCATTGCCTGTTCCCAAATCCTTTGCTGAAACGTGAACGATACCGTTTCTGTCGATATCAAATGTAACTTCAATCTGCGGAACGCCTCTGGGTGCGGGAGGAATATCATTAAGCGAAAATCTTCCCAATGTCTTATTATATGCCGCCATATCACGCTCGCCCTGAAGCACGTGAATTTCAACACTTGTCTGATTGTCTGCAGCTGTTGAGAACACCTGCTTTTTCTGAACGGGGATTGTTGTGTTTCTTTCAATTAGTCTCGTGCAAACGCCGCCAAGAGTTTCAAGACCCAATGAAAGCGGAGTAACGTCTAATAGAAGAAGGTCTTTTACGTCGCCGCCAAGAACGCCGCCCTGAATAGCCGCACCGATTGCAACACACTCGTCGGGGTTAATGCCGTTGTCAGGCTCTTTACCGACAATCTTTCTTACTGCTTCCTGAACTGCGGGGATTCTTGAAGAACCACCAACCATCAATACCTTTGCAATATCATTTGCACTAACACCTGCATCACGCATAGCGTTTCTAACAGGCTCCATTGTGTTTTCAACCAAAGAAGCTGTTAGCTCGTCAAACTTAGCACGGCTAAGTGTTATATCAAGATGCTTAGGACCTGTCTGGTCTGCAGAAATAAAGGGAAGATTGATGTTTGTGCTTGTTACGCCTGAAAGCTCAATTTTAGCTTTCTCTGCAGCTTCCTTAAGTCTCTGCATAGCCATTTTGTCAGCTCTTAAGTCAATTCCTGTATCTTTTTTAAACTCGTCTGCAAGGTAGTTCATAACCTTTTCGTCAAAATCGTCACCGCCAAGACGGTTGTTACCGCTTGTTGCTAAAACTTCAAATGTTCCGTCGCCGATTTCAAGGATAGATACGTCAAAAGTACCACCGCCAAGGTCATATACCATAATCTTGTGGTCTGTATCTGTTCCAAGGCCGTAAGCCAAAGCAGCTGCAGTAGGCTCGTTTATAATACGAAGCACTTCAAGGCCTGCAATCTTACCTGCATCCTTTGTTGCCTGACGCTGTGAGTCAGAAAAATATGCAGGAACTGTGATAACTGCCTGAGAAACAGTCTCGCCAAGATAACGCTCAGCATCAGCCTTTAGCTTCTGTAAAATCATCGCTGAAACCTCTGTGGGAGAATATGTTTTGTCTCCTAAAGACACCTTCTTATCTGTACCCATATCACGCTTTATAGAAATAATTGTGTCGTCAGGGTTTGTGATTGCCTGTCTCTTTGCAACCTGACCAACAAGTCTTTCGCCGCTCTTTGTTAGTGCAACAACAGAGGGAGTTGTTCTGTTACCTTCAGGATTAGGAATTACAACAGGCTCGCCGTTTTCCATAACAGCCACACATGAGTTTGTTGTACCCAAGTCAATACCAATAATCTTTGCCATAATAAATTTGCCTCCTAAAATATATAATGTAATAATTTATTTTAAATTAATTTGCTACCTTAACCATACTGTAACGGATTACGCGGTCTTTTGTCTTGTAACCCTTTACAAATTCTTCGCAAACTTCGTTTTCGCCATAGCTTTCATCGTCTATATGCATAACTGCATTATGAAAATTTGCATCAAATTTTTCGCCTACTGCCAGAATCGGCTCAACACCAAGCTTTTCAAAAACCTCTTTTGTCATCTTGTTTATAAGCTCAATTCCCTCGTAAACATCAGACGCCGAAGACGCATCTTTTCCCATAATCTCCGCTCTTTCCACGCTGTCTATAACAGGCAGAAGCTTTTCAACCGTGTCAGCAACAGAGCGAGAATAAAGCTCATCTTTTTCTCTTTGTGTTCTCTGCTGATAATTTTTATATTCAGCAGCAAGGCGAAGATATTTTTCCTCAAGCTCTAAAAACTTTTTCTCAAAGTCCTCGCTCGGCGGAGTAACCTCTTCTGTTATAATTTCTTCTTCGTTTATTATTTCTTCATTGGCTTTCTTTTCCTTTGCCAAATCACTCACTACCTTTCTCTTCCTCATAAAGCTCGTCTATAATTCCGTCCATGCTCTTAGCTATAAAGTCAAGAGATGACACAACCTTTGCATAATCCATTCTAGTTGGACCAACAATACCGATTTTTCCAATCGTATGTCCATCGCGCATGTACTTTGCCGTAACTATCGATGCACCTTTCATCTCGTCAAGCTCGTTTTCGTTTCCGATAGTTATTTTAATTCCGCTGTCGCCCGCGCCCGAGTCAATGGCTTTTTTAAGGCTTTCCTTGTTATCTAAAAGCTCTAAAAACTTTCTCGCCTCGCCAATATCTTTATACTCGGGATGAGTAAATATGCTCTTTCTTCCCGAAACATAAACCTCCGAACCGTCAAGCTCGCTTATGCTCTGATGGATAAACTCTAAAATAGGCATTAAAACTCCCGGGTCAACCCCAAGCCTTTTTTGAACATCATTTATAATGGTAAGGTTGATTTCTTCAAGCGTAAGTCCCGTAAGCCTTTCGTTTAAAACCTCAGATAAACGCCTTAGCGAAACCTCGTCGGAAGTAACATTTATAAGCTGATTTTTTATTATTCCCTCGCTTGTTACCAAAACCAAAAGCGCCGATTTTTCATCAACCCTCACAAGCTCAAAATGTTTAATAAAAGACTTTTTAAGCTCAGGAGTTACCGCAACCGCCGTATAGCTCGTTAATTGCGACACAATATCGCTTGCCTGGCGCATAAGCTTGTCAAGCTGAAGTATTCCTGCCGTAAACAGTCTTCTTAGCTTAACGGCATCCGCCATTGCCATATCGTAGCTGTTCATAAGCTCATTTACATAAAATCTGTATCCTAAGTCGGTCGGAACTCTTCCCGCCGAAGTATGCGGCGAAATAAGATAGCCCATATCCTCAAGGTCCGCCATTTCATTTCTCACCGTCGCACTTGAAAGCCCCATATCGTCTCGCTTGGCAATCGTTCTTGAACCGATAGGCTCAGCGTTAACTATATAATCTTCAATTATAGCCTGCAAAATCCGCCTTTTTCTCTCGCCCAGCTCCACAATAAAGCGCCCCCTTTCAGCACGTTATTAGCACTCTTCTCATTTGAGTGCTAATCTCAAATAATAAGATACCACTTTCCTCAGCTTTTGTCAAGCAATATTTTCATTTTTTATCATATTTAACCGTTTGTTTACAATTGTTCACAATAAGGACAAAAAAGGCACAAAATACAAATGTATTCTATGCCTTTTTTGGTTATTTATGCGAAAGTCTCTTCCTTATAATAATTATAACGGGGCACATCACCAAAGGGAAAACGGCTATAAATAAAAGTCCCGTTTTAAGTCCAATTTCTCTTATGTCTCCGCCTGATAAAAACATTGGTATAACCTTATTTTCAACTAAAGACGAAATATTGCCCACAAGTGTCGGTCCCGCTGTGCAGCCAACATCTCCTGCAAATGCAAGAAGCGCAAACATACCCGCTCCGGCGTTTTTAAAAGTTTCTGCAGCAAAGCTGTATGTTCCCGGCCACATAAGTCCCACACTAAGACCGCACATAACACATCCAAAGAGCGACAAAACGGGATTTTTTGAAAGTGCGGCAATAAGATATGATATTACACACATTACTGCGCTTAAAATAAGTCCGTTACACGTTTTAAACTTTCCTGCCTTTATCCCCCAGAAAGTTCTTGAAATTCCCATTAAAAGCGCAAACATACAAGTTCCGAAGATATCTCCCATGGATTTGTCTATTTTAAGTCCGGCTTCCGCAAAAAAGCTTACCCACTGCGCCATAGCAAGCTCTGCCGCCCCCGCGCAAAGCATTAAAATCAAAAATGCAAAAAACAGCTTGCTTGTTATAAGCTTTTTTATGCTCATCTTCTTTTCTTCGCTCACAAGGCTCCACATAGGCACTTTCAGAAGAAGAAAGAAATTAACCAAAGGCAAGGCTGCCCATATAAGACATACATATCTCCAGTTTGAAATACCGAAAAACGCAAAAAATATGGTAGAAAAAAGAACAACTCCAACCTGTCCCCAGCAGTAAAAGGAATGAAGAAGGCTCATTTTAAGGTTTTTCTTATCTCCCGGAATAGCCTCAACAACAGGACTTATAACAACCTCTAAAAGTCCGCCGCCAACTGCACTTATAACCGTTGCAATCAAAATGCCCGTGTATGCATCAGGAAAAATATGCGGAAAAACTCCAAGCCCGCTAAGGCCTATAAAAGCAAATATATGAGCAAGACATACGCTTTTTCTGTATCCAAGATAGTCAACATATCTTGCGGCTATAAGGTCTGTTACAATCTGCGTAAAAAAGTTTATAAAAATAATAAGACCTATTTTCTCAAGCGAAATATCAAACTCATTTTGAAATGTCACAAACAAAAGGGGTGCAAGATTGTTTACGATAGCCTGAATAACATAGCCCGTAAAGCTTGCAATCATTGTATGTTTAGCCGTAAATCTCATTTTTAAACCTCATATTTTTCCATATAGTCAAATTCTTTGTCTTTTATAAGTCTTACGACAAAATTAAATTTATTAACACTTGTGCACATATAAAAATCCTCTTCGGGAAAAACATCTCTTTTTTCCTTGTCGAAAAATTTAGCGCCCGAAGTAAGCTTTAAATTTTCTATTTCCTTCGTTATATCTCTTTCCTCACCCAAAAGAAGACTTTTTATGTACTCTGCGCAAAGAATATCCTCGTCTGTCGGCTCTTTCCCTGCAAGACCCATGCAAACCAAAGAAACTTCTTTCGCACCGCTTCTTTTTATATACTCCGAAATCGCCCTCGCATTAACCAAAGAGCCTCCAATAATTTCTTCGGCTCCCGTGGCATTTGCAATTCCCTGCGTTCCTGCGCTTGTAGTGTGGCATATAGTTTTGCCGAAAACATCAATATCCTTAAGCTCAAACGGCGAATTTCCCATGTCAAACCCGGGAAGTTTTTTTCCGCCCCTCTCGCCCGCAAGAATAATATCGGGTTTTTCTTCTTTTAACTTGTAGGCGATTTCGCTGTCTCCCACGGGAATGATTTTACTAGCACCCGCATTAAACAAATATGCCTCTAAGGAAAATGCCCTGAAAACATCAATTATAACCGTTAATCCCGTAGCTTTCTTTGCTCCCTCAATTAAATTAAGTATTTTTATGTTCATTTTTTCTCTCTTTTCTGTTAGTTTTCACTCAAAAATATACCATATTTTTCATATTTCGTCAAGGCTTTTAAAGGTATATCCCGCTTTTCTTGCATCTTCAATAAACCTTTTTAAAACATCTGCATTATCTTTTGAAACTGCGTGCAAAAGCAAAACCGCCCCATCGTGAAGATACGGCATAATCTGGGAATATGCATAATCTGCCCCCCTCACCTCGTCTCTTTTCCAGTCTACATAAGCAAAGCTCCACATTACCGTCTTGTATCCAAGCTCATTTGTGATAGCCAAAGTCCTTTCGCTGTATTCTCCCATAGGCGGTCTTAAGTATTTCATATTATCTCCCGTAAGTTCATTATACATTTTGTTAAGAGACGTAATCTCTTCAATTATTTCATTGTCTGTCTTATCAGGCATAGACGGGTGGTGGTTTGTGTGGTTTCCGACAATGTGCCCCTCATCATGCATTCTTTTAACTAATTCAGGCTCATTTTTTATGTAATCTCCCGTTACAAAAAAAGCCGCAGGCGTTTTAGTTTCCTTTAAAACATCCAGTATTTTTGCGCTATACCCGTTTTCATAACCCTCATCAAATGTAAGATATAAATTCTTTTCACCTTTATCACTTAGATAAAAACCCCCGTGTTTTTTAAGAGTGCTTGTTATATTTTCAGGCATTTCGGGAGCGGAATTTTCTTTCTTTTTAAGTCCCCAGCCAATTTTTGTATTATCGTATGTATTGTAGCTTACGCTTACGGCGTGCTCTTTAAACTCCTCTTCTTTTTTTTCGCATGACGAAAGCACCACTGCAAAAACAAAGACCAAAAAAGCCGCTAAAAACCTCTTTATGTGTTCTTTTTTTATATTCATATAAATCCCTCCTTTTCACTTACTATTTCTATTCTTCATATTTTTTTCTATTCTCAAAAAATATCGTAAAAATTCCTTATTTCCTATTGACATACGGCAAAAAAACATATACAATATATATTGGTATGTATTTTATGTAATAATCAAATATAGTGGTGCAAAAACTTGCACGCTATGCTTTCAAGTATTATTTCTTTTGATTTTCATAATTACAATGCAAGAGAGTAGTATATAAAGTTTTTTAATCAGTTTAACAAGACAATAATATTTATATGTGCAGAAGTATTGTCTGCAGGTTGTATATTTACAATTAAATAACCTTATTTTGCTACTCCTATTAAAAAAGGAGGTGTTTGTGCTATGGGAACAATCATAGCAATTGTGTGTGGAATAGCCGCAGTAATTATTTGTGCTATTGTAACATACCGTGTTGCTTCAAAGTCTGGTTATGAAAAGCGTAAGCGAGAAGCAGAGCTTATAATCGGCGGAGCAGAAACGGAAGCAAAAAGAATTGTTGACGATGCGGGCAAAGCGGCTGAAAACAAAAAGCGCGAAATTCTTTTGGAAGCCAAAGAAGAAAGCCACAGACAGCGTCAGGAGCTTGACAAGGAAATCAAAGAGCGCAGAAATGAGATTACCCGTCAGGAAAGAAGAATTCAGCAAAAAGAAGAAACTCTGGATAAGAAAACAGAGGCTATTGAAGAAAAAGAAGCAAATTTATTAAAACAAACCAAAATTCTTGAGCAAAAAGAAGAGGAAATCGCAAAAATCAAGCAGCAGGAAATTGAAGCTCTTGAAAAGATTTCAGGTCTTTCAGCTGAGGAAGCAAAGCAGCTTTTATTAAGAGATTTGGAAAGTCAGATTCGTCACGAGTCAGCTATGCTTATTAAAGACATTGAGACTCAGGCAAAAGACGAGGCAGAAAAGCGTGCTAAAAACATTATCGCAGGTGCGATTCAGAAGGTGGCAGCAGACCACTCTGCAGAAACTACTGTTTCTGTTGTTTCTCTTCCCAGTGAAGAGATGAAAGGCCGAATTATCGGTCGTGAGGGCAGAAATATCCGTGCTCTTGAAACATTAACAGGAATTGACCTTATTATTGACGATACACCCGAGGCAGTTATTCTTTCAGGATTTGACCCGATTCGCCGTGAAATAGCAAGACTTTCACTTGAAAAGCTTATCGCTGACGGCAGAATTCATCCGGCTCGTATCGAAGAAACTGTTGAAAAATCAAAGCGTGAGATTGAAGCTGAGATTAAGCAGGAGGGCGAGCGTGCAACATTTGAAACAGGTGTTCACGGTCTTCACCCTGAAATTATAAAGCTTTTGGGAAGACTTAAGTACCGCACAAGCTACGGTCAGAATGTACTTAATCATTCAATCGAGGTTGCTCAGCTTGCAGGTGCTATGGCGGGCGAGCTTGGCGTAGATATCGCACTTGCAAAGCGTGCAGGTCTTTTGCACGACTTAGGTAAGTCTGTTGACCACGAGGTTGAAGGTTCACACGTTACGATAGGTGCTGATATTGCTAAAAAGTACAAGGAAAACAACGATGTTATCCATGCAATTATGGCGCACCATGGTGATGTCGAGGCAACTACTTTAGTTGCTTGCATAGTTCAGGCTTGTGATGCAATTTCTGCTGCAAGACCGGGCGCAAGAAGAGAAAACCTTGAAACCTATATCAAGCGTCTTGAAAAGCTTGAAGAAATCGCAAACTCATTTACAGGTGTTGAAAAGAGCTTTGCTATTCAGGCAGGTAGAGAAGTAAGAATTATGGTTAAACCCGACGATGTTAAGGATGACGGTGTAATTTTGATGGCTCGTGATATTGTTAAGCGTATCGAAGAAGAGCTTGAGTATCCCGGTCAGATTAAAGTTAATGTTATCCGTGAAATGCGTGCTGTTGATTACGCAAAATAATTTATATTAACTAATGGATAGGTAATTTATTTTGCCTATCCATTTTCATAAATTATGGAGGTTGATATTTTGAAAGTCTTATTTGTTGGAGATATTATGTCCTCATGCGGAAGAGGTATGGTTTTTAAAAGCTTAGATAAGCTGTACAGGGATTATAGCTTTGATGCAATTGTTGCTAACGGCGAAAACTCAGCTCACGGCAGAGGAATAAGCCTAGCCATTTCAGAAGAGCTTCTCGGCATGGGAATTAATGTTATAACTATGGGAAACCATGTGTGGAATAACTCTGAGATTTATAAAGTTTTAGACTCCACTTCCTCTGTTATACGCCCGGCTAACCTAAGTTCCCTCTCCCCTGGCTCTGGCAGCGTTATTGTAGATATTG
>CALAUK010000143.1 GCA_937892135.1 uncultured Clostridia bacterium
CAATGTATCTTTTTGCTTTCATAAGCCATTCTCCTTTCAAATGCACTTTAGTGCAAATCATTTTTTTATCCTCACAAATGCGCCTGAAAGTCCCATTTTTCCTTTCTGCGCACGGCTTGAGAAAAATTCGTGATTTTCGCAGCATGTGCAAATCGGGCTTTCTGATATGTTTTCTTCTAAAACGCCCACCGAAATTAAATCATCTTTTATAACGCGCGACAAATCTATAAACACCTTATTATCTCTTATAATGCGGTATTTTTCGTCAAAGCTTAAATATGCGTCTTCTTTAACCTCAAAACAGCAGTCACGAATGTGAGGCCCGATTGCGACATAAATGTCCTCAGGCGATGAACCGACTTCCTGCATCTTTTTTACCGCTTCACATACTATATGCATAGCAGTTGACCGCCAGCCTGAATGAACCGCCGCGGCTGTTTTTGTCTTTTTGTCTGCAAGAATTATTCCCACGCAGTCAGCAGTAAACACGCCAAAAATTCTGCCCTTTTCGCGCGTTACTATTCCGTCCGCCGAAATTCTTTTTTCCATATCATAAAAAGGGCTTTCATCGCTTCCCGAAAGAATGTGCACCGTATTTTCGTGCACCTGATTTAACACAAAAATGTTATCCCTTTCTCCGCCTAAAATTTCTGCGACACGGCGGAAATTTTCATAAACATTTTCCTTTTTATCGTTTTTGTTTATGCCGAGGTTAAGACTTTCACATTCGCCCTCGCTCACTCCGCCAAGCCTTGTTGTATAAATATGCTCCAAAAAGCCTAAATTTTCTAAGTTTTCCGCCTTGTAGTACACAATGCCGTTTTGTATAAATCTTTTAAATTCAGACACGAAAATTCTCCTAATTAAAATATTCAAAAACACTCTTTGCGCTTTTCTTGTCAAGCCCTGCCGAAAGAAGCTCATCTTCTGTTGCATTTTTAATATTTTCAATGCTTTTAAAGGTTTTTAATAAAAGCCTTTTTCTTTTGTCTCCGATGCCATTTATATTATCAAGCTCAGACGAAAGCCCCGTCTTCGTGCGAAGACGCCTGTGATACTCAATTGCGCTTTTGTGAACTCTTTCGCTTATTTTATATAAAAACTTGTAAGCCTCAGAGTTTTTAGACGGCGAAAACTCGCTTTCCCCATCTGTAACAGCCCTTACGGTGTGCTTATCATCTTTAACCATGCCATAGACCGGAATTTTTTCGCCCATCTCATCTAAAAGCGCGCGAATCACACGAACGTGATTTTCGCCTCCATCAAGTAAAATGAGGTCGGGCATAGGCAAAAACGCCGCCTTGTGAGTGGGAACTCCCTCTTTTTCTTCTTTTCTTGCCCTGTCAATTCTTCTTTTTATAACCTCTGCCATAGAGGCATAATCATTTTGCCCATCAGTATATTTTATCTTAAAAAAGCGGGACTTGCCCGATTTGTATTCTCCGTCTTCAAAAACCACCATAGCGCCAACTCTGTCGGAAGCGCCCGTGTTTGAAATGTCGTAGCTTTCAATTCTTTTAGGTATTTTTTCTAAAGAAAGCTTTTCACGAAGCTCCTCTAAGTAAAAGGCATTTTTATTTATCTTTTCCCTTTTTTCTGAATACCTTTTAATAGCCTCTAAAACATTTGCCTTTGCCATAACAAGAAGCGAAAGCTTTTCTCCTCTTTGAGGAGCGGTTATTATAACCTTTCTGCCTGAAACAGACGAAAGCCAGTTTTCCAAAAGAGACTTTTCCACAGGCTCCGCCTTTATTATAATCTCCTTTGGAATTTCGTTTTCAGAATAAAAGCTTTTTATTGCCTCGTGCGAAATCTCCTCGTCTGTCATATCAGAATATGAGTCAAAAGAAAACCCACGATGCGACACGACTTTGCCGTTTCTTATAAACATAACCGAAAAAAATGCCTTGTTTAAAAAACATTCAAAGGCAAAAACGTCTCGGTTTATGCCCGTATTTCCAACAACTCTTTGCTTTAAGTCAAACTTTTTAATGCTCTCAATTTTATCTCTCTCGCGAGCCGCCTTTTCAAACTCGAGGTTTTTTGAGTATTCCTCCATTTTGTTTTTGGCATCTTCTATAATTTCCGTATGGTCGCCCGATAAAAAGCGAGCTACCTCCAAAAAGACATTTTTAAATTCCTCTTTTGTCACCTCGCCCGTGCAAGGCGCAAAACAGCGGCCTATTTCTTTATTAATGCAGGGCCTCTTTTTTCCGATATCTTCAGGAAATTTAAGATGGCAGTCGGGAATTTTAAAAATGCTTTTAATAAAGCCAAGCATATCACGGATAACGCCCATTCCCGTGTATGGCCCGAAATATTTTGCCCCGTCATTTTCTTTTTTTCTGACCGCCGAAAGAGACGGGTAAGGCTTATTTAAGGTAAGCTTAATAAAAGGATAAGTTTTATCATCCTTTAAAAGAATATTATAAAAAGGCCTATGCTTTTTAATAAGCGTACACTCAAGCATAAGCGCCTCAAGCTCTGTGTTAGTTATAATGTACTCAAAGCGTTCTATATGGCTTACCATCTTTAAAACCTTAACCGAGTGCGTCTTGCTTTTTACAAAATAGCTTCTCACGCGGTTTTTAAGGTTCTTGGCTTTTCCCACATAGATAATTTTTTCCTTATCATACATAAGGTAAACTCCCGGCAAATCCGGAAGAAGACTAAGCTCTTTTTTTAAATCAAACATTTCTTACAATCACCACAATCGCCCTGCCCTTAAAGGTAAGGCTTACAGTATCTTCTAAAAAGACGTTGCTTATCCCCGTATACGGCAAAGGCTCGTTTTTAAGAGCGTATTTTAAGTTTTTGGTTGTGAAGTCTGTCGCCACGGGAAACGGAAGAACAGATAAAATGTCCCCTTTTTTGCCGTTAGCCTCAAACTCGCCATCCGAAATATAAATCTCTTCGTTTTTTGTGTAAATCCAGGATTTTGCGCCCCTGTGAGCAGAGCGCCTTAAGGCGTATAAATTGCCTAAAAAGTGGTCACTTCTTCCGCCCGTTGCGCATAATAAGCAGACCTCGCTTGCGCCCTTGTCACAAGCGAAGTCCACTGCAATTTCGCAGTCTGTATAGTCTTTTTCAGATGGATACACCTTTATACCCTCAAAATCGATATTTTTAATATCTGTTGAGTCAAAGTCGCCTAATACCGCGTCAATATGAACGCCAAGCGCCTTTGCATATTCGTATCCTTTGTCGGCGCAGATAACAAAATCGTCATCACGAACAAAGCCCTTTAAGCCCTCTAAATCAGGCTCGGGTGCGCCCAAGAATATAACTGCTCTCATTTAAAACACCTTACTCGTTAATAATATTATAAAACTTTCTTGTCTCCGCCTCAATATCATCCGCCGCAAATATTGCGCTTCCTGCAACAAGAACGTCACAGCCGTGGTCAGCAACTTCTTTAACGTTAGTTAATTTAATACCGCCGTCAACGGAGATAAGGTAGTTATAGCCGTTCTTTTCGCGAAGGTCATAAAGCTCTTTGATTTTTTCTCCTGAGGTAGGTATATAACCCTGACCGCCAAAGCCTGGCTCAACGCTCATAACCAAAACAAGGTCAAGGTCTTTTAGGTATTTTTCAATTTCACTTACGGGTGTTTTTGGCTTAATTGAAATACCTGCCTTACAGCCAACCTCTTTAATCTTTTTAATACACTCACTAACGTCAGAGCGAGCCTCAACGTGAACAGTTATGTAGTCTGCGCCCGATTTTTTAAAGTCTTCGATGTACTTTAAGGGGTCTTGTATCATAAGATGCACGTCAAAAACAGCGTCAGTAACATCTCTTACGCATTTATAAACAACGCCGCCAAACGAAAAGTTCGGCACGAACTGACCGTCCATAACGTCGATATGAATAAAATCGGCTCCTCCTTTTGTGATAGCTTTAACGTCATCTGCTAAGTGACCAAAGTCTGCAGATAGAATTGATGGTGCAATGTGTTTCATTTTTTCTTCCTCCTACCATTTTTTTGCCGCTTTTAGCTGACAGTACATTGTAATATAGTTTTCGTATCTGTCGCGGTTTATTTTGTTTTCTTCAAGTGCCGCTTTAACGGCGCACCCCGGCTCTTTATGATGAGCACAGCCCTTGAACTTGCAAAGGCCTAAGTATTCAGAAAATTCGGGGTAGTAGCCTTCAAGCTCCTCTGCCTCGATGTCGGGAAGCTCAAAGGTTGAAAATCCGGGTGTGTCCAAAACGAAGGTGTCCTCGCCTAAGCATATAAGCTCGGTGTGCCTCGTGGTGTGGCGTCCGCGTCCTAATTTTTCTGAGATTTCGCCTGTCTTTAAATGTAGCTCAGAAAAAATCATATTTAAGACGCTCGATTTGCCGACTCCCGAATTTCCCGCAAGCGCAGTTATTTTGCCGCGTAAAAGAGAGGCGACTTCCTCTTTTCCCTCGCCGGTCTTTGTGCTGGACATTATAACCTTATAGCCTGCGTTTTTATAAATAAGAGCCAAATCCTCCCTGTTTTCAAGGTCGGATTTTGAAATGAGAATTGAAGTTTCAATTCCGCTCTTCTTTCCTAAGATTAAAAAATTGTCTATAAGCGCCATGTTAGGCTCAGGCTTTGACGCCGAGCTGACAACAAGCATAGAATCAATATTAGCAACAGGCGGACGGATTAAAACATTTTTGCGCTCTTTAATCTCTTCAATAGCGCCCTTGCCGTTTTTAACTTCTATTAAAACTTTGTCCCCTGCAAGCGGAGTTAAATCATCTTTTCTAAACTTTCCTCTTGCACGGCACTCATAAATTTCATCGCCCGATTTTACATAGTAAAACCCGCCGATGCCTTTAATAATAACGCCCTCCTGCATAAAGCCTCCTTTAAGTTTAAATTTCTGTATCCCTTGCTTTTTCAGCTTCTTTCTGATAGCGATGCGCTACACTTATTATAAACTGCATTGCAATTATTACGCCAACCATAAGAATCGAACAGAGGATAAAACCCGGGTTATAGCTTCCGCATTTATCGAAGATAAGATTTATCATAGGTGCACCTACTGCATAGCCTGCTGTGTTTACAGAAACAAAGATACCCAGAATTTTGTTAAACGATTTCTGACCAAAAAGGTCGCCTGCATATATCGGAAGCATAATTGTCTCAAGCGGAAGCGCAAGAGAAGAGAATATGCCATAAATCATAGCAAAGATTTTACCTATAAAGGAATCAGTTATAAGCGAAAGCAAAATCATAACAACAAAAGCAGTAACAGTGCAGATATTAACAGTTGTTCTGAGCCCGAACCTGTCATATAAAAAACCTACAATGAATTTAAAGCCGGCAAGAACAAGTGAATGAATGCTTAGCACCATACCAACAAAGCCAGGATCAAGTCCGGCATCTTTCATGTGAGCAGCGGCAACACCGTTCACCGACTGCAATACAAGTCCTGTCAAAAAAATGCATATTAAAGCGCAGTAAAAATAAGGCATTTTAACCGCCTTGCCATATTCTATGCCCGCCCATTCATGGCTTCGGGTGTGCTTCTTCACTTCTTTGGTAATCGCTGTATCGTCTTTTGACGGACTGTTTTTAAAGAAAATCATTATAAGCACGAAAACAATAAAAAGTACAACAGAAACAAGTCTGTATGCGTTCTGGTAGCCAAAGGCACTCGCTTCTATTATTGGCGTTACCACCTGAATGGCAATCGCACCACCTATGCCGTTAGCTGCAAGAACTGCACCCATTATTGTTCCCTTGCTTTCGCTGCACCACCTGTTTACTATTGCTCCAACCATTGTTGTGGTTGTCCATGAAAGGCCAAGACCTAAAAGAATACCACCTATGTAAAAAACAAAAACATTTGTTGCAAAGGAATAAATAAGCTGCGAAAGAATAAGGCATATAAAGCCTGCGCCAATAAGCTTTTTTGCGCCAAAACGGCTTATGAGTGTGCCAAAGAAAACGTTAATAACCGCAGTTGCAATAAAACGCAGACTGTCATTTATAGAAAAAAGACCTCTGTCAATTTCAAGCGCTTGCGTTACCGGAGCTATAAAAAGGCTTTTTGGCGAACTGCAAAAGCCAAGACATATCATAACCATCAGAAACGACAGCGCGACTATCACCCACTTGTAGTCAAGCTTTTTCTTTCCATCCATACTCTCATTCATTTTTAATACCTCTCCCTTTTTTAAAAAACCACCATACTATTTATTTTAACGAGAAAATTACTCACCACAAAGCGCATTCATTTGCTTTTTTAATTCTTCGTTATCTATGATTATTTTCTCAATTTTTTTCTTCCTCTCAGCCCATTATATCCTTTAAAATAGGAACAATAGTCTCCTCATTTACATCATCTATAACATCATACAGCTTGTGAATTTCTTCAGTTACCGCACCCTGCCTTACTAAATCACGAATGAGACTAATTAATGTATCATAAAAACCATCAAGATTTATCACAACAATCGGAACCGATATTCTTTTTAAGTATTTCAAGGTGAGCACCTGAAAAAACTCATCCATTGTGCCAATTCCGCCGGGAGCGATAAAGAAAACATCCGCATGCTTTTCCATAATGGTTTTTCTTTCTGCCATAGTATCAACCATAACAAGATTATCGCAATCGAATATTTCTTCAAATTCGCTGATAAAATCAGGAGAAACGCCCATCACAAAGCCGTTTTCTTCTTTAACTCCCCTGGCTACAGCACCCATACAGCCACTTGCTCCTGCGCCGTAAACAAGAGAAAAATCATTTAAGGCAATTAATCTTCCCAATTCTTCTATCTTTTCTTTATGGCAGTCTGCTATTTTCTCACTGGCACCACCATACACACATGCAAAATATCTTTTTGACATATTTTACGCCTCCTGTTTTAATCAAGCCTACGCCGAAACACTCCTTGTCTCAACTAATTTTCCGTCCATATAAATTTCTACGGTTTTGCTCTCGCCTTTTTTAAGGTTTACCACAGCCGAAGCCTCCTCGCCCTCGTTATAGGTCTTATAAAGCACAGTCTCTCCAGAAACCACAATTTTAACCCAGCCTGATGAGGGAACAGTAAAGCTTACCTTCTTTTCTATAAGGTCACTTTTGCCGATGGTTATAATAACCTCGCCGCCACCCGTTAGCTCTTCTCCGCCGACAGGGCTTTGCTCTATTACCTTTCCTGCCTTATTAGGCTCTGTTTCCTTTTCTTTAATAATAACCTTAAAATCATCTAAAAGCTTTACAGCCTCACTTTCAGTTTTGCCGATTACATTAGGAACCAACATCTTCTTAGCTCTTCCTACTGTTATCTCAACAGCGCTTCCCTTAGTAAGCTTTTCTCCTGCTATGGGGCTCTGCTTTAAAACACTCCCCACATCATCTTTATCGTCAGTATCGCGGTAAACAACCGAAACCTTAAAGTCTTCTCCCAAAAGCTTTTTTGCATCCTCTTCTGTTTTTCCTATAACGTCAACAACGGAAAGCTCGTCGCCCTCTACCTTTTTGCCGATGTATAAAGTAACAGTTGAGCCTTTAGGATAAACCGTTCCTGCAGACGGCGAAGTCATAATAACCTTTCCGTCCTCTTCTTTCTTGTCAGTTTCTTTTTCTTCAAACTCTA
>CALAUK010000144.1 GCA_937892135.1 uncultured Clostridia bacterium
GTGACTGAGGAAGAGCATAAAACTTACCGGGGTGAACACGGCTCGGAACAAGATAGTCTCTTGCGCCCTCGGGAGTACTCTTTGTAAGCATAGGAGTTTCAATCTCCAAAAAGCCGTTCTCATCATAGAAGTCACGCGCAATTTTAGCAACTCTGTGCCTTAAAATAAGATTTTCCTGCATGGGTCTTCTTCTTAAGTCAAGATATCTGTGCTTTAAACGAAGCTCGTCTTTAACATCTGTTTCGTCTTTAATTTCAAACGGAGGTGTTTCTGCCTTGTTTAAAATACGAAGCTCCTCAACCTTGATTTCAATAGTACCCGTAGGCATCTTGGGATTAGGTGAGCTTCTTTTAACAACCTCGCCCACTGCCGCTAAAACATACTCGTTTCTTACTGTTGCGGCTTTGTCAAAAATTTCTTTATCAACATCAGTATCAAAAGAAAGCTGAATTACGCCATATCTGTCTCTTAAATCAATGAAAATAAGAGAGCCTAGATTTCTGTAAACATCAGCCCAACCCATAACGGTTACTTTTTCGCCGATATTTTCTTCTGAAAGATTTCCGCAATAATGTGTGCGCTTAATACCCTTTAATGTATCCATTTAAATCACCTCAAAATTATTTTAGAATTTCTGCTATATTTTCTATGGTAGTCTCTAATACTTCGCCCGTAGCCATATTTTTAAGCTTAATGTTTTTTGAATTTATCTCATCATCGCCTAAAACAACTGTATACTCAGCTCCGATTTTATCTGCATATTTCATCTGCGCCTTTAAAGATTTTCCCATTCTGTCCTTTTCTGTTGCGATGCCTTTTGCTCTTAAGCTAAACACAAGGCTTTCGGCAAATGTATCTGCCGCCTCACCTATGCTTGCAACATAAAGCTTTGTCCTTTTAATCTCGGGGAAAGTTACTCCCTGATTTTCCATAGTCAAAAGAAGTCTTTCAAGGCCTAAGCCAAAGCCTATTCCTGAAATGTCTCCCCCGCCAAGCTCAGAAATAAGCCCGTCGTATCTTCCGCCGCCGCAAACTGTTCCCTGAGCACCGATATCTGTTGACACTATTTCAAAAACGGTTTTTGTATAGTAGTCAAGACCGCGTACAATGTTAGGATTAATCTTATATGAAATTCCCATTCCATCAAGATATTTTTTAACCTTTTCAAAGTGGTCAGAGCAAGATTGGCAGATATTATCAATAAGCTTTGGTGCATCTTCTGCTAAAGAAGAGCACACAGGCGACTTGCAGTCTAAAATTCGAAGGGGGTTTCTCTCGAGTCTTGACTTACAAGTGTCGCAAAGAGTGTCAAAATGAGAATTAAAATACTCTTTAAGCTTTTTGTTATACTCTTTTCTGCATTCGGGGCAACCGATTGAGTTTATATTAAGCTCAAGGTTTTTAAGCCCTAACTCCTTTAAAAAGAGCGTTGCAAGAGAAATAATCTCTGCATCAACCGATGGCTCCACCGAACCAAAAACCTCAACGCCGAACTGATGAAACTCTCTTAATCTTCCTGCCTGAGGCTTTTCATAACGAAAGCACGGAGCAATATAGTAAAGCTTTTCAGGCATTGGGTTTGCATATAAATTACGCTCTAAAAAAGCTCTTGCGCTCGATGCTGTAACCTCAGGGCGAAGTGTTATGCTTCTGTCGCCTTTATCAGTAAAGGTATACATCTGCTTTTCAACAACATCAGTTGTGTCACCCACGCCTCTTAAGAAAAGCTCAGTATGCTCAAATGTAGGCGTTCTTATTTCTTTAAAGCCGAAGCGATGGCAGATATCTCTTACCTTACTTTCAACATACTGCCACTTAAAGACCTCGTCTCCTGTTATATCATTTGTTCCTCTTGGTGCTTTTGTAAGCATTTATTTCATTCCTTTCCCGAATCTTCTCCGGAAAGAAGAAGATTTATAACATCTAAAACCGTAAACTTACCCTCGTCCGTCTTTGTTGAAAACGGAACTAAAATATCCTCATCGGTTAAGTTAAGCTTTGAGTAAATCATATCAAGGTTTTCTTCAAGAGCTTTTTTTGAAAGCTTGTCCGTCTTTGTTGCAATAACAACAACGGACTCCTGAAAATGCCTTATCCAGTTAAGCATCATAAGGTCGTTATCGGTAGGCTCATGCCTTGAGTCCACAAGCAAAAACACCTGATAAATCTGCTCTCTGTTGTTAAGGTAAGTTTCAATAACATTACCCCAGCTTTTAACCTCCTGCTTTGAACGGGAGGCAAAGCCGTAACCGGGAAGGTCAACAAGATATATCTTATCGTCAACGTTGTAAAAATTAATCGTTGCGGTTTTTCCCGGAGTCTGACTTACTCTTGCAAGACTTTTTCTGTTTAAAAGTTTATTAATCATAGAAGATTTTCCGACATTTGACCTGCCCGCAAATGCAAATTCAGGCTTGTTCCCCTTTGGATACTGTTTCGGGGAAACTGCGGAAATTTCTATATCAGCATTATGTAGATTCATAAAACTCTCTCCGTTTTAATTAATTTAGACTAGCTGAGTTCTGCTCTGTCATAATCGGGCAAACAAAGCTTTTTTCTGTTACTTCGGGAAGCTTAAAGCCTGATTCTTTTTTCTTTAAAAGAGCATTCTCTATCACCGTAAAGATATCCTTTGCCAAAACGAATTTCACATTCTTTCTTACTAAAACATCGATATCTTCTAAGTCCTTTTCGTTCTCGTCAGGAATAATAATCGTTTTAATTCCTGCTCTGTATGCCGCAAGGGTTTTTTCCTTTAATCCGCCTATCGGAAGAACCTTTCCTCTTAAGGTTATTTCACCTGTCATAGCGATATCCTTTTTAGCGGGACAGCCTGTTAAAGCCGACACAAGAGCCGTTGTCATAGTTATTCCGGCAGAGGGGCCGTCCTTTGGAGTTGCACCCTCGGGGAAATGAATGTGAATATCGTATTTTTTATAAAAATCCTTATCAATTCCAAGCTTGTCTGAAAAAGCTCTGATTAAACTTACAGAAATCTTGGCAGACTCTTTCATAACATCGCCTAATGAGCCTGTAAGCTCAAGTTTTCCTGTTCCTGCCATAACATTTACTTCAACTGAAAGTGTCTCACCGCCAACTGAAGTCCACGCAAGACCGCGCACGATACCGACCTCGTCTTTTTCGTTTGCCATATCTATTTTGTACTTTTTCTTGCCTAAATAGTCTTCGATATTCTTCTCGGTTATTTTGATTCTTTCTTCCTCTTTTGAGACAATCTTTTTTGCAGCTTTTCTCATTAAAGAGGCGATTTCTCTTTCCAGGTTTCTTACGCCTGACTCTCTTGTGTAAAACTTAATTAAAGAAAAGATTGCACTCATATCAATTTCAAGCTCTTTTTCTTTAATTCCGTTTCTCTTAAGCTGTTTTGGAATTAAGTGTTTGTTTGCTATAACGCTTTTTTCCTCGTCAGTGTAGCCTTCTATACGAATAACTTCCATACGGTCTAAAAGAGCGGGAGAAATTGTATCAAGCGAGTTTGCAGTGGTTATAAACAAAACATCGGATAAATCAAACGGCATTTCAAGATAATGGTCGCGGAATGAAAAATTCTGCTCGCCGTCTAAAACCTCAAGCATAGCTGATGCAGGGTCACCTTTAAAGTCTGAACTCATTTTGTCTATCTCATCAAGCAAAACAAGAGGATTTTTGCTCTTTGCAGTTTTAATCGCATTTATAATTCTGCCCGGCATAGAGCCAATGTATGTTTTTCTGTGACCTCTTATTTCAGCCTCGTCTTTAACACCGCCAAGCGCAATTCTCACGTAATTTCTGTTAACCGCACTTGCAACAGACTTTGCAATAGATGTTTTACCTACACCCGGAGGGCCAACAAGACACAAAACAGGGCCCGGTGCATTTTTTGAAAGCTTTCTTACTGAAAGATATTCTAAAATTCTTTCTTTAACCTTTTTTAAGCCATAGTGGTCGTCATCTAAAATCTTTTCCGCCTTTTTAATGTCAATTCTCTCTTTTGTTTTAACATTCCACGGAAGCTCTAACACATTGTCAAGATAAGTTCTTATTACTGCCGCCTCAGGTGAACCTGATGGAGTTTTTGAAAGCCTGTCGGTTTCTTTTAAAAGCTTTTCTTCAGCGTCTTTATCAAAACCAACAGATAAAATCTTTTCTCTGTATTCCGCTATTTCAAGACCGATTCCGTCTTTGTCTCCAAGTTCGTCTGAAATAACCTTAAGCTGTTCTCTTAAGTAGTATTCTCTCTGATTTTCGTCTATTCTTTTTTTAACCTGCTCGGAAATGCTCTGCTCTAAGCGGATAATCTCAATTTCTTTTTCGATTAAAGAGATTAAAAGACTTGCTCTCTTTTCAATATCCACACACTCTAAAAGAGACTGCTTGTCTTTAAAATCAAAATAAACATTTGCGCTTATCTTATCCGAAATCTCAAAAGCATCCTCTGCATTTGAGATATTCTCCATTACCTCAGAAGAAATCTTTGAGTTATAAGAAAAATATGATTCAAATGACTTTTTCTGCGCTCTCAAAAGAGCATCATTAAGTTCGGGAGAAATGTCCTCTTCTAAAATTTCCTCAGCATCACATGAAAAGTACGGAAAATCAGAAGTAAATTCACAAATTCTTACTCTTCTTACGCCTTCAACCAAAATTTTAACGCTATCGTGAGGAAGACGCACCATCTGCTTAATTTTAACTAAAGTACCGAAGCTGAAAATATCCGATTCTTCGGGGTTTTCAATCTCAGGGTCTTTCTGGGCTGCTAAAATCACAAGCTGCTCTCTTGCCATAGCCGCCTCAATAGCCTTTAAAGACTTTTCTCTGCCCACATCAAAATGCGTTACCATATATGGAAAAACAACAACCCCGCGCATAGCAAGCAAGGGTATGTTTGTTCTGAAAATCAAACCTTCCTGTGCCATAATTTTTCCAAAACCTTTCTTTAAGTAAATAAAAAAACCTATTCAAATTATTATACTATATTTTCTTATGTTTTTCAACCTTTTTTTTAAATTTTTTATATCACATAATTTCCCCTGCAGTCTTTATGTTTTTTAAGGTTTGAACCCTCTTTATAAGCTCCGTTTCAGTTATGCGAAAAAGCTCTTTTCCGCCCGATGAAACAACCAAAATAACAAGGTAATACCGCTCGGACAGATTTTTAAATATGTTTTTAACTGAAAAATCCTCAGAAACTGCAATTTCACGCACCTCAAGCTGATTGGCTTTTGCTAACTTTTCTTTTGAATACAACAGAAGCTTTGAAAAAGAAAGCGGAATATTTTTCTTCTCTTGCGAAAGTGAATATATTAAAAAGGTGCAGAGTATCATAACTGACATATTAAATTTTGATTTTACAATTAATAAGAATACTCCTGTGCAAACTATAAAAAGGCAGAGCTGAGAAATCCATAAGCTCAGGCTGACCGCTCTGTAATAACCCATTTTTTCTTCTAAAATGCATTTTAAAATTCTTCCCCCGTCTAACGGATAAATGGGAAGCGCATTAATTAAAAAAAGCGACAAATTAGTATAAAAAAGATAGCTTTCCTTTCCGTATAAAGACATAAAAATAAGCGCCAGCGCCCCGCTTCCTACGGGGCCTGAAGCGCATAGAATTATTTCGTTTGCAGAGCTTGTATTGCGCGAAAGCTCAAGATTTATGCCAAACGGCAGAATAACCATTCTGCGAAAATTAATTTTAAGCTTTTTTGCGGAAATAAGGTGAAACATTTCGTGCGCAAACAAAGACAAGTACGCCATAAGCATAAACTTAAATGCACCCGAAATTATGCACACAAAGCACAAAACAAAAACAAAAAAGCTTATATATACTTTCCCTATCTTTATCATAAACTAAATCACCATTATCAGTTTATTTTAAAGCACGTTTCTTTATTCCAAATAGCCAATAGGGATAATTGAGCCGATGTCCGAAAGCTCACCTTTTGAAAGTGAATACGGATAAACATTTATGTTTCTTAAAAAGCTTTTTATCTCCTCATTGTCGGGATGAGTTAAAAAATCACCTGCAAACGCTAAAATGTCATTTGAAATAAGCCCTGTTGCACCGCCTATAAAGCCATAGTCATATTCTTTAATCTTAATGTAGCCCGGTCTTATTTTTAAAACATTAAAGCCATTTTCTTTTCCTGCTTTATAAATACCCTCATCAGAGGTTATAAATGAGTTTTTATCACACACTGCAATACTGCATTTTGAATACCCCTGATTTACCTTTATTTTTCTTGTATAAATTTTTTCGTAATAATCCAAAATAGACTTATCCAAAGCCTTAAAAAACACCGAGTTTCCTATTCTTGCGCCGTTGTATAACGAGTCTTTAGGGTACTCAGTTTCAAGATAAGAAGTGCCTATAATAAGCTTTGCGCCCATTCCCTCAAAAGCCTTTTTAAAATGCTCAAAAACCGTAGGCTCAACTACAAACCTGTTTTCGCCCAAATGATGCAAAACAACATCAGCGTGGCTCTTAATTGGCGAATTTATCCCCTCTGCCCCCTCGGTATCAATTATATTTATGCCGAGAAAATTTAGCTCTTCAGTTATTTTTTCATCTCTGTTTTTGTCAATACATACAATGTCCACTCTTTTTTCAGGGATATTGGCATCTTTTAAAAACTTCATTGTAACTCCTTATAATTATCTGCATAATATGTTATTAAAAATCCGATTGCAAAAAATTTTTTGCAGTCGTTTATATACCCGTCTTCCGTTTTGGAAGACGGCACTTAAAATCAAGAGCCTAACTCTAACCGAGTCAGGCTCTTTTGTTTTAAGAATTTTTCTTAAAGACTTGTTTCAATATACTTTGTCATAAGCTCTTCTAATATTTCATCACGCTCAACACGGCTTATCATACCGCGCGCGTTATTGTAGCTTGTGATATATGTGGGGTCTCCTGAAATAATGTAGCCTACTATCTGGCTTACGGGATTATATCCCTTAACCATAAGCGCATTATAAACCTCTGATAAAATAAGCCTTACCTGCTTAATACGCTCAGGGTCTCTGTTGTCAAATTTCATTGTTTCATTGGCCATAACCTACGCCCCCTTTTCTAATCTATATACCTATTGTACTACAATTTTTCTTAAATTTCAAGCATAATTTAAAAATTTTGTAACAATTATCTGAGCTTTGCTCCCGTCTGGTGCTCAAGACTTCTTAAAATCTTGTTCATTACGGGATTGATTTCCTCGTCTGTAAGAGTTTTATCATCTGCACGGAACACGATTGAATATGCCATGCTCTTCTTGCCCTCGGGAATCTGTGAGCCCTTGTACACATCAAATAGTGTTACAGAATCTAAAATCTTGCCTGATGCCTTTTTGATAATATTATAAATATCTCCCGCTAAAACTTCATCGTCTGCGAGCAGCGCAAGGTCACGGGTTACTGCAGGGTACTTAGGAAGCTTTTTATAAGTCTTTTTAGCGCTTGCGCCTTCTAAAAGCTCAGAGAATTTAATCTCTGCAGTATAAACCTCAAGGTCTATGTCGTAGCCCTCAGACACCTTGGGATGAACCTGACCTAACACGCCAGCTTCTTTTCCGTTTATCTTAAGCATAGCGCATCTTCCGGGGTGATAGCTTGGGTTATCAGAAACAGGCTCAAAAGAATAATCCTCTATTCCAAGGCCGTCTAAAAGCTGTTCTACTGCGCCCTTTAAAACATAAAAGTCTCCCGCTCCGTACATACCAACAGTAACAATCTCTTTTTCATCGGGAAGGTCTTTACCCTCCACAGGAAGATAAATCTTGCCTATCTCAAAAAGCATAGCCTCTGCGTTTCTCTGCTTGTAATTTAAAGAAAGAATTTCAAGCATCGAAGCAAGGGTTGTTGTTCTCATAATTGAGTTTTCCTCGCCTAAGGGGTTTAAAATCTTAACTGTGTTTCTTAATGAGGAATTCTCATCGATTAAAAGCTTATCGAATATATTAGGGTTAGTAAATGAATATGTCATAATTTCATACATACCCTGATATGCCAAAATATCTTTAATCTTGTCTTCTGTTTTCTGCTTATAGGTTTTTCCACCGCAGGTTACAACGCCTCTCATAGGTGTTGACGGAATTTCGTTATATCCGTAAATTCTTACGATTTCTTCCGCCAAATCCGCCTCGCACTCAATGTCATTTCTGAATGTCGGTGCTGTAACTGTCATATTCTTTTCGTCAACCTCAAGCTCAAGTGCCTTAAAGGTTTTAATCATAAAGTCTTTTGAAATGTCTGTTCCTAAAAATTCATTGATACGTTCAACCGAGAACGGAACAACATTTCTTTCAGGGAGCTTGCCCGAAACATCAATCATACCGCCGACAACTTCGCCTGTGCCAAGCATTTCAACTAATTCACATGCGCGGTTAACCGCATCCTCTGTCATATACGGGTCAAGACCTTTTTCGTATTTTGCACTTGCTTCTGTTCTTAAGCCAAGCTTTTTCGCGGTAATTCTTACCTTCGCTCCGTTAAAGTTTGCAGACTCAAACAAAACTGTTGTTGTGTCGTCTTTAACCTCGGAGTTTAATGCGCCCATAACGCCCGCAACCGCAACCGCACGAGCCTCGTCTGCTATAACAAGCATTGAAGAATCAAGCTTTCTTTCCTGCTCGTCAAGAGTTGTTATAATCTCGTTTTCTTCTGCACGGCGAACTATGATATGCTCGCCCTTTATATCTCTTAAATCAAAAGCGTGCATCGGCTGACCGTACTCAAGCAAAACGTAGTTTGTTATGTCAACAATGTTGTTAATTGAGCGTATTCCCGAAGCGGCAAGTCTTTTAACCATCCAGTCGGGAGACGGGCCAATTTTAACATTTTTCACCATTCTTGCAGAATATCTCGGGCAGTATTCGTTATCCAAAACATCTACCTTAACAAAATCTGCTACATTTTCATTGTTTCCCTTTGAAACGGGCTTGTTTAGCTTAAACTCACGGCCAAAAGTTACTGCAGTTTCTCTTGCAAGGCCGATAACGCTCTGGCAATCGGGTCTGTTTGAAGTTATTTCAAACTCAATAACTGTCTCGTTAAGACCGAACACCTCTTTAATATCAATACCAATCGGAGTGTCCTCAGGCAAAATAAGGATGCCGTACTCAGGCTCATAACCCAAATCTGCTACTGTAAGA
>CALAUK010000145.1 GCA_937892135.1 uncultured Clostridia bacterium
AAAACTCAGCTCACGGCAGAGGCATAAGCCTGGCCATTTCAGAAGAGCTTCTCGGCATGGGAATTAATGTTATAACTATGGGAAATCACGTGTGGAACAATTCTGAAATTCATAAGGTGCTGGATGCCACCTCATCTGTTATACGCCCTGCTAATTTAAGTCCCCTCTCTCCCGGATTTGGCAGCACTATAGTAGATGTTGCAGGCGAAAAGCTTGGAGTAATAAATCTGATGGGAAGAGTTTCTATGGACCCGTGCGATTGCCCGTTTGAGGCGGCAAAGCGAGAAGTAGAAAAGTTAAAAAAGGAAACAAATAATATTATAGTTGATTTTCACGCTGAGGCAACAAGCGAAAAAGTAGCTATGGGCTATTTTCTTGATGGAATGGTAAGTGCCGTTGTTGGAACTCACACTCATATACAGACAGCAGATGAGAAAATTCTTCCGGGCGGAACCGCATATATTACGGATGTCGGTATGACAGGAGCTTATGTTTCTGTTTTGGGAATGGATAAAGATATTATCCTAAAGAAATTCACAACAGGCCTCCCACAGCGCTTTGAGCCCGCAGAAGGACGTGCTCAGTTTAATGGAGTCTTAATA
Organism: uncultured Clostridia bacterium; assembly: GCA_937892135.1. Taxonomy (GTDB): domain Bacteria; phylum Bacillota; class Clostridia; order UBA1381; family UMGS1253; genus CAKSHP01. The sequence goes on from CALAUK010000145.1 coordinate 603, forward strand.
GATATTTCCTCCAATGGCTGTGCAAAAAGCATAGAGCGCATAAATATAGTTGAAAATCAGGTGATATAAATGTATACAGAAAATTATAAAGTAAGGTACAGTGAAACAGATGAAGAGCTTGTGTCCTCAGTTCCGTCTGTAATGGCATATCTTCAGGACGCATCAATTAATCACAGCGAATCAGAATCAAAAAAAGCTACGGTTCCGGAAGCAGAAAACACTGTCTGGATTCTTGCCGGCTGGCACATTAAAATAAACCGTTTCCCCACTCTTTACGAAAACATATCGGTAAACACCTGGTCAACAGGCTTTAAAAATATGTATGGGTACAGAAATTTTCATCTTCTTGATAAAGATAAAAACATCTTAGCCCTTGCATCTTCAGTGTGGCTTTATTATGATTATAAAAATATGAAATTTCAAAGAGTTTCAGAAGATTATGCCTCTCTTATGGGGGAAGAAAATATCCCCGTTTTTGAAGACGATAAGGCATATAAACTAAAAAAAGCAGAAAGCTACAATAAGAAATGTGAAATAACAGTTTTAAAAAGTGATATTGATTCTAACAGCCATGTTAATAATATTTCTTATATATCCTACATTATAAATGCTTTCCCCGAATTAAATATTACTGAATTTAAAATTCAGTATAAAAAACAAGCACTCCTCGGAGATAGGATAAATGTGTTATATAACTTTGGCTCAGATATTAAAAAAATTATGCTAACTGATTCAAATGGCGAAACACTCATATTAGCTGATATAATTAAATAAGAAGAAATTAAAAAAGCTCTGTCGGTTTCCCGACAGAGCTTTTATTTCGTTAATTATAGATTAATAATTATCATACTGTATGTGCTTCCACCATATCTGTGGTGCATAATTACAATACTGGGGTTTAGAAGATTTGAAGCATCCTCAAGTGTGATAATATCACTTAAAGAACCATTGTCAACTCTTCTTCCGGGAGCCTTGTTTGCCTCGTACTTCATAATCTTGGAGAAGTTACCCATATTAAACATCTTAGTAAATGCGCCCTCATAACCTGTTTCTGTCATAGTAACATCCTGGTTAGTTCCAATTCTGTCACCTTCCATCGCAATAGCGCCCTTGTAATGCTCACCATCTGTGTTGTATAGCAAGTAAGAAAGAACAGCGTTTGTATCATCCATCTCACTTACAGTTGCAATATCAACATAGTAAGCATATTCTGAAGTACTGTCTATTGCAGCAGCTGCTGTAACAGAAGCAAAGCATTTTTCTTTAATGTAGAATACAGGACCTGCAAATGTTACATAATCTGTTTCAGCATTTCTTGCAAGTCTTAGAACATCACCTTCGAAGAAAGGCTGTTCTTTTGTACGGCTCGGATCTAGTGTTGTGCTACACTCTGCAGCCAATGTATCCATCATCAAGCCTGTTTCATAGTATTCAGGGTCAACTGTATACTCAACTTCTGAACCACTCTGAAGACCTGAGATTATAATTGTCTCTTCGCCATCTTCTCCAACAGCAGCTCTGTATACCTCAGAAACAACAAACAACGGAGTTGTCTTAACGCCGGCACCGTTTCCGCCATTTCTTGATGTAGGATCGTTCATACCTGCTACGTAATCAGCTGTAAATGTTGTCTGAACACTTCCGTTTGCACCATTTGCAACAACAATATAGCTTGCTGCGTAAGAATCGGGATCAGTTGTAAACAACTGAACATAGTAAGAGTCTCCGCCGGAGAATGTCTTGGATGTGCTCCATTTGCTTTCGTCTGTAAGGTGATTTGTACCCTTGGGAAGACGAATTACATTTGTGCTTGTTGCAACAGGAAGCGAGTTACCAAATGCGGAGCTTGAATATTTCTTGTTTAAGATTCTGCCTGCAAGCTCATTCTTAACGGGCTGAAGTGTGTATCTGTCCTCATCTGTTCCAACAACAGGAGTATCAATGTAAGAAATATTACCATCATCATCTAACTCAAATAATACGGGAATACCATACCAAGCTCCATCACCATAGTAACCTGTTTTACCTGTGATGTTTGAACCGGGGATATAAGTCTTAATTACAGACGATACATCATTAACAGCAGTAACAATCTGAGAACCCTTATATCTGTCGCCGTCAAGCTTTATTGAATCAGCAAAACTATATCTGTCGATATATCCGTCGGAATAAATTTCTGCTACAACGCTTGCATCTGCACCTTCAGTAACACCTGTTTTAATGATGAAACCGAACATTCCGGAATCATCTCCTACCACAACATCAGAGTAAGCAATCTCGCCGAAAGCATCAAGCTTAAACTCATAGTTTTTGCCAATCTTAACCTTTAAATCACCAACTGCACAGCTGGGATCGCCATCTGTTACATAGTTGAAGTAATCGTTTGTCATATAATAGTCCTGACCGTCAATTTCAAAGAACATACGGCCGTCCCTCTTACCAACAGATGAAACAGAACCTTCAATAATATCCAAAGAAACAAGGATATCCATTATCTGACCATCATCAGATTTTGCAACAGATAAAACGTCGCCAACAGCTATATCAGAGAACGAATACTCATCTCCGACATTGTCCTTCATAGTGATAAACAATTCATCGTCTTCTTCGTCTATCTTAAGCTTTTTGCTTGTGTTAAGCTTATCTGTAATAGTGGAAATTATAGTATCAATACGGCCAATAACATATGTGTCATATGCCTTGATGTTTAAAACATCCATCTTGTTGTCGCCGTTGAAGTCCATAAACTCAACAGTTGCATTCTTGCCGCTTGCTGCGCCAAGAGCATCCATAACTGTAGGATGGCTTGAAGTAGAACCATTCCAGATTATTGAACAAGTAGGATCAATGTTAATCTTAACTGAATTGGAATCCTTGTCAGAATCCTTCCAGTATCTTACTACACTGTTTGTTGAAGCTACGATATCAACATCATCGTAATCCATTGAAATCTTTGAGTTCTTTGCGCTTGTAGTGTCATAACTTACAACAACTCTTACGCCGTCATCTTCATTAACACGATAGTAAGCTCTTACATATGTACCAAGCTCATTTTCAATTCCGCTTTCGCCTATCTTAAGAACTAGAACATTAGCACCACTTTCAATCTGCACTTCATCTGCAAATAAGTTACTGGGACCATAAATTCCTGTCTTAGCAGTAGCAGTTACAAGACCATCAAATCTGTAAACATCGTGCTTTTCAGTAAGAAGGCTCTTGCCTACCAAAGCTTCATAAGCATTACCGCTTTCAGAAGAAGCACCCTTAAGCTTTAGCATATCAGCCTTCATAACATTAGCTGTAAGAATAGCAACCTGTCCTCTTGTCATAGGCTCAGAAAGAACTACATCTGATAGGTTCTTAGTAAAGCCATATTCTTTTGCAACATTTGCATATTCATGAGGGAAACCGCCGATGGGATCCTCTATGCAGGCATTGTGACCTGAAGCAAAAACAATCATCTTGATTGCCTGATAACCTGTTACACTGTCATTAGGTCCGAATCTGCCGTCACCATAACCATTGATTGCACCAAACTGCGCAGCATACTCAACGAAAGGAGCATACCACTCACCTGTTGCAACGTCATCAAACATACCGCTGGGTGCAAATGCATTTGCGGCATCAAGCTGACCCATGCTGGCAATCAGAATCTTTGCAAATTCTGCTCTTGTTACATTATTGTCGGGATTGAAATTTGCGCCATCACCAACCATAATATCAAGAGCGCATAAAAGTGAAGCAGCTGCCTCATACTTTGTACCCTTTACGTCTTCGGGCAATTCTCCCGCAGACACAGACAAAGTCGCAGGCAACATAACCAATACCATTGCAAGAGCAACAGCAAAGGCTGCTAATCGTCTAAACATTTTCATCTGTTTACCCCCTTAAAAAGTGTACGCCATAACCTTACTGTCAAGCGTAAAATTAACTTTAATTTTTTTCGAATTAAGTCGCTACCCTCAGCAGTGTATCATAGCTTAACTTAATACCAATTCTATTATACAACTTTTCGCTTGAATAATCAAGTTTTTTTTAAATTTTTTTCCTCTGGTAATGTTTACTTTATTTTTTATTTACTTCCACTATATATGTATTATTTTTTTGTTCTTTTTCAATATATTGTGTTTTTCTTCCGGGTCGTTTTAAGGTGTCAACCTTACATTTTTGTTACAACGGAAAAATCTGTCCTATTCATCTTCCTCGCGGTTATTTTCTCTTATTTTATGGACAATACTGCCCACTGCAGTTGCTACAACTGATGCAGATAAATTGTTAAAAAACAACGCTCTCGCAAAGCTCTGATACTCGTCAGCGAAAAATGTCATGTTAACCATAACTGACAAGAATAACAGCACACACGGATAGTACCACAAAAATCCCCTTTTTACCGAAAGCGCAAGGCAGCTTACAGTAACGGAAACCGTGTTTAACAGATATAAAACACTCATCATTTCTGAAATATTCTCTCCGAACAAAAACTTGCTAAACCCCATCAAAAGAAAAATAACCGCCATAACAATCAGGTGATTTTGTATTTTTTCCCAATGCTTATATATATTCATATCTTATCTTCCTTTCACAACAAAATAATTTCAGCATACAATATTATAGCACTAACATATGTATTTTTTCAACATTAAAATCTTTTATTTTAAACTTTTTATTACTGATAACCCATATTTTGATAGTAGAAACCGCCATTGTAATGTGCTATAATCAATTAAAGAGGTGAGGCCCGATGACAATTGAACAACTAAGCGAAAACAAATTAAAAATAACTCTTTTAAAAAGCGAGCTTTCTCGCCACGAAATAAGCCCCGAGGATATTTCTCACACCTCCGCGAAAATGAAAAACTTCTTAGTATATCTCGTGAGATGTGCAGCAAAACAAACTGATTTTGAGCCAACGGGGCACGACATTAAAATTGAATCGCACTTTGAAGAAAACCTGCTTGTTTTTTTCATAACAAAGCTGAGCGCGAAGCATCCGTCTCTTAAAGTTTACAAGGGGAAGCTTAAAAAAAATCCCTTTTCTTTTTTTATTTTTGACACAGAAAAGGATTTCGCCTGCTTTTTCTCACAGGTTCTCACAGAAGATTTCTCCTCCTCCGCACTGTACAGTATGAATGGCAGATACTATTTTAAAACCATTCCCGAAAGCAGAATGTTTTTTCATGCATTAGAGTTTGCAAACCCTGTCTATTCAGGCCTTTTAGCCGTTAAACTCTCTACAAGCGGACGCCTTGTCTGCAAGGGCAAAAGCTTTTACGAACTTTTATAGTTCTTTTTTTATCTTTGCCGCCATATACTTAAGTAACTTTAAGTATGAGGTTTTAATTATGCGTTTGTTTACAAGGCCACTTTTTCATATATCTATTTCGCTTGGAATCGGAATTTTATTAGGTCTTCTTCTCCCCGTAGGATTCGTTGCGGGCATAGAAGCAATTATTATTATAATTTTAGGCTTTGCCTGCTGTATAAAAAAAAGATAAGGACTGTGATAATTCACAGTCCTTAATTATTATTGCTTGGATTTTTTCGAAGTTCTTGCCGCAGCCGCTCTTGCCTTCTTGGCTTTAACCGCCGCATCCTTCCATGAAGCTGCCCAGGGGCTTGCAACAAAGATAGATGTGTATGAACCAACCACAATACCGATAATAATCGGAAGTGCAAACTCCTTAAGAGTTGTAGCACCCATAAAGTACAGAATAACAATTGTAATAAGTGTTGTTATTGATGTGTTGATGGTTCTTGTAAGTGACTCTGAAATACTCTTGTCAGCAATCTCTTTATTTGTCATATTGGAAGCTTTCTTGGTATTTTCACGGATTCTGTCGAATATAACGATTGTATCGTTTATCGAATAACCCATGATAGTAAGAACCGCTGCAATAAATGTCGCAGAAAGCGGAATTGCAAACAATGCATAAACAGAAAGCATCGCCAAAACATTAATCGTAAGGGATATAACTGCCATTATAGCACTTCTCCAGTCAAAACGAATAATGATATACACAAGCATTGCTAAAGCCGCAATCAAGGAAAACATAAGTGTCTTTCTCTTCATTTCGTTTCCGTAGCTTGCAGTCTGAATAGAGGTCGAAACATCTTTAAATTCAGCTTTTTCAAGCTCAGTCGGGAACGCTTTTTTAACAGCCTCAAAAGACGCTTTTATCTGCTCATCATTTAAAACGCTTGTCTTAATCAAAACATCAGTAAATCCTGTTCCTGTCATCTGAACACGGGGAGCAGTTTCAATGCCTGTCGCATTTTTAACTTCGTCCTCAATAGTCTTACGCTCTGCATCGCTTAAGGTTCTTCCCATAGAAATC
>CALAUK010000146.1 GCA_937892135.1 uncultured Clostridia bacterium
CAAACGCGCATCATATCTGGGAAGCAGCTTTTCGTAGCTTCGGTCTTGCTTTAGGCAGAGCACTTGAAGTAAACGAAGCAAGAAAGAATATGACAAGCGGTGTTGCAGGTGCAATCGACTGGATAATTGAGTAACATTCCCCCGGAGGTTTTATATGGCTAAGTTAAAGAGCTTTACTGATAAATACGACCTTTTTATTTTCGACCTGGACGGAGTTATAACATCTGAGCAGGGATATTGGTATACTGCGGCTCTGACTGTGTACGAGCTTATGAATTCAAATAAGTATTTTGGCACGAGAACTCTTGATTATGAAAATGTTTTCGCAAACAGAAAGATGATAAGAAAGTTCGTGTTATCAGATGATAAAACTATTGTTCTTCTTAAAAACAAAGGAGTTAACAGCAATACGGATTTAGCGTATATTGTATTTTGTGCAAGCGTGATAAAAAATACAAAAGACCCTGAAGTGATTTATAATTTTTTAAAAGAAAATCTTTCGGATAACATTTTAAATGATTATGAACGCCTTGCTATTCTGACAGCAGTAGGATTAAACAAACCGTCAGAATTTTGCATGAGAACAGGCAAATTAAGAGAGTATGTAAATGATATTTTCCAGGGTTGGTATTTGGGCGAAGGCGGAAGACCGTCGATTTTAAATAACGAACAGCCACTTCTTGATATGGAAAAGACGAGAGAAGTTTTAAAAGCTTTTTATTCAGCCGGCAAAACCATTGCCTACGGAACAGGAAGATTTGAGTATGAATCGAAAACTCCGCTTTCAAAGTGGGATTTTTACAAGTATTTTTCAGAAAAGCACTCTGTAACCTATGATGAGGTTAGTAAGAGCGAGCAGATTTTAAAAGAAAACGGTCAGTTTAAAACCTTAACAAAGCCTGACCCGTATGTTTTTCTGCAGGGCGCACTTAGTAAAGACTACCCCGTTTTAAAGATTATAAACGGTGACTACGATAAAGAATTAATTAAAAAGACACTTGTAATCGGAGATGCGGGAGCGGATATACTCTCTGCTCATGCAGGCGGATTTGATTTCTGCGCAGTTTTAACGGGTGTTTCAGGGCAAGCGGCCCGCCCCTATTTTGAGGAGCAGAAAGCAGAATATATCTTAGATTCCATATTAGATTTTATAGATTAATAAGGTGGTGGCAATATGGCAGCCGGGCAGTCAAATATTTCAAAGAGAAATTATTTAAAGCAGCGTCTTTCGCACCTTCCCGATTTTGTTTTCTCCTATGTTGAAGAAGACTACTCGGGCGAAAGCGTGAGCACACAGCTTGGTTACAGCATAGATATTGCCACTTTTTTAAGGTTTTTAAAGCTTTATAAGTTTCAAAAATTAGAAAGCCTTTCTGATTTTACAACCGAGCATATAGCATCAGTTACAGCAGAAGATTTTGTTCACTTTAAGTCCTATCTTAAAGAGTATGAAATTGAGGTTAAAACGGCAGACGGGCGCACTGCAAGACGCGTTATAACAAACTCTGCATTCGGTATAAACAGAAAGCTTTCTGCTGTAAGAGGATTATTTACCTACCTTTACAGGATTGATAAAATTCCTCAGAATGTAACAGATAAGGTTACAACAGCATCTTTAAAGCAAAAGATTAAAAAGCCGTTAACAACTCAGGAAACACTTAGGTTTTTAAATGTTTTGTTTGACGGAAAATGTGAAATTCCTGATGGAGATGGTTTTAAAACAGTTGGTTTTTCGGGAAGAGATTTAACTGAATATGAAAAACGCCGTCAGCGTGATATCGCTATGTATATTACATATTTAGGCACGGGCGTTCGTGTGAGCGAGCTTGTTAATCTTAATTTGTCTAAAATTTATTTTGACAATTCACTTAATACCTTTATCGTAACAAGAAAAGGCGGAGACGAACAGGAGATTTTTATGCCTCCCCAGGTTTGCGAGGAATTGAAAAAATATGTTGAGGAAAGAAAAAAGATTGATGCGATTGATAAAGATGCTCTCTTTATCGGCAGAAACAAAAAAAGGCTCACTGTTGCAGCAGTTGAGCTTAACCTAAAAAAATACTGTCACACGGCAGGAATATTTGACCCTGATAAAACCCGTCCCCATGCACTCAGACGTACCTTTGCATGTCAGCTTTTAGAAGACGGTGTTGATATAAAAATGGTAGCCGAGCTTATGGGACATAAGAATATTGAGGTAACCCATAAATTCTACGCTCAGTACAGCACAAAGGCTAAAAAAGAGATTATGGATGCGCATAATGTGATACCGGAAGAATAAAAAAGTGTAAAGCTTAGTTGCTTTACACTTTTTTATTTATTCACAAAGGTTTTCGTATTCTTCCAAAAGGGATAATATCTTATCATTAAGTAAGTTGTTTTCTTCTAAAAGCTCGCCCGCCTTAATATAATCTGTTGCATACTCCTCTGTTTCTAAAAGTGCCTCGTTTTCTTTTACTTTTGCCTCAAGCGCTTCAATTTCTTCTTCAATCTTTTTAATGCGGTTTTCTTTTTTTCTTAAAAGTGCCTCTTTTGCCTTTCTTTCTTTATATTCGTTTCGGCTGTCCTCTTTTGTTTTAACTGTCTCTTCCTCCGCCTGATACTTTTCAGAAAAATAATCATAATTTCCACGAAAATCTTGCACATTCGACTTATCCATATAAAGAATTCTGTCAGAAAGTTTATTTATAAAATATCTGTCGTGCGAAACGGCAAAAATCGTTCCCTCGTAGCTTTCAAGCGCAGTTTCGAGTGCCTCTCTTGATGAAATATCAAGGTGATTTGTAGGCTCGTCAAGCAAAAGTAGATTTGCTCCCGAAAGCATCAGTTTTAAAAGAGACACCTTTGCCCTCTCTCCTCCCGATAGCGCGCTTATAGGCTTAAACACATCTTCTCCTTTAAATAAAAAGGACGCAAGTGAGTTTCTTATTTCGGTAACAGATAGCCTCGGATATGAATCATAAACCTCGTCAAACACGGTCTTGTTATAATCCAAGTTTTCCTGTGTCTGGTCAAAGTAGCCGATTTTAACGTTTGTTCCTAATTTAATATCACCCGAAAGAGCGGCAAGTTCACCTGAAATAATCTTTAAAAGAGTAGTTTTTCCGCATCCGTTGTCGCCAAGCAGGAATGCCCTTTCCCCTCTTTTTAAATCAATCGTCACATCTTTAAATATGTTTTTAATTCCAAACGCCATTGAAACATTATTAATAAGTAAGCAGTCCTTGCCAGACATAATCTCTATGTGAAATTCGGGCTTTATTGTGTCAAGCTCTTTTTCAGGCTCTACAAGCTCTTCAAAAAGCTTGTCTACAACCTTTTGCTTGCTCTCTGCTGTCTTTATATTTTTTTCTCTGTTCCAGCGTTTTTGCTGTTCAATAATTTTTTCTATTCTTTCAATCTCGCGTTTTGTGTTAATATATTTTCTTTCTAAAGTCTTCTTTGCCTCTTTTTTAAGCTCCAAAAATCTTGTGTAGTTTCCGGGATATACCGTAAGATGCGAGTTTTCAAGCTCGATAGTTTTTGTTGTTACCTTATCTAAAAAATATCTGTCGTGGCTTATAACTATAACCGCACCTTTAAAATCTCTTAAAAAGTTTTCAAGCCAGGTAACCGCTTTAATGTCAAGATGGTTTGTAGGCTCGTCAAGCAGTAAAAGGTCTGCTCCCGACAAAAGAATCTTACAAAGTATTACTCTTGTTTTCTGGCCTCCCGAAAGCTTTTCAAAGGGCGTGTTAAAGTCTTCTTTTGAAAAACCTAAGCCAATAAGGCTGTTTTCGGCAAAGCTTTTATACATATAGCCTCCACGGCGCTCAAAATGCTCTGTAAGATAAGTTTGCCTTTTAATAAGCTCTTCTATGTCCCCTGCGCCGTTTTCAATGTCTGACGCTATTTTTTCAAGCTCAGCTTCACAGTCCGACACATCTTTATAAACCTCCATCAGCTCTTCAATTACAGTTTTGTCGCTTGTAATATCCATATGCTGCTTGACATAACCGATTTTAAGTCCCTTTGATTTAATAATTTCGCCCGCATCGTAAGACAGGTTATCCAAAATCATATTAAAAAGAGAGGTTTTTCCCGCGCCGTTTGCTCCAACGAAGCCAATTTTCTCATTTTCTTCAATCATAAATGAGGCGCCCGTGAACAAAAGCTCATCGCCAAAATATTTTTCAAGATTGCTAACAGATAAAAGTGCCATATATCCAAAACCTTTCTTATCGGCAAAATCCGCCGAAACTAGTCGGCGGATTTAAATTATTTAATATAGTCGCATGCCGCAAGCGCCGCAACCGCACCGTCTGCCGCTGCCGTTGCAACCTGCCTTATACGCTTTGATCTGCAGTCACCCGCAACAAAAATGCCATCAATTGAAGTTCTGCAGTCTTCGCCCGAATCAACATATCCCCAGTCATTAAGCTTAATAACTGAAGAAAATGGCTCGTTTTGCGGAATAAGACCAATTGCTGTAAACATTCCGTCAATATCAAGGGCTTTTAACTCACCGGAATTGTTTTTAATAATAATTCCCTCAAGGTTGTTATCGCCTGTTATGCTTTCTACAACATAGCCTAAGATTATTTCAACATTATCCTTTTTCTCAAGCTGTTTTACAAGCTTGTCCTCGCCTGTAAGGTAGTCTAGGTTCTGCACAACATACACCTTTTTTGCGCCCTCGGATAAAAGTATCGCCTCCTGAAGAGCCGAGTTTCCTCCGCCTATAACCGCAACCGTTTTTCCGTCATAGAAAGCACCGTCGCAAACTGCGCAAAATGAAATGCCGTCTCCTATAAACTCCTCTTCTCTGTCTATGCCGAGTAGCCTGTGCTTTGTGCCTGTTGCAATAATAACGGCTTTTCCGTAAAACTCTCCTTCATCTGTTATAACTGTTTTAACCTCGCCGTCATTAAGACCGGTCACCTCTGCACATTCAATCTCAGCACCGAGATTCAATGCCTGCTCAACAAGCTTTTCTGCAAATTCGTTTCCCGTAACAGACAAAAAGCCGGGTATGTTTTCAACCTTGGGTGAAGATGTAATCTGCCCTCCGAAAGTTCCTTTTTCCAGAACAAGAACCTTTTTATTCGCACGAAGAGCATACACAGCGGCGGTCAGCCCCGCAGGGCCGCCGCCAATGATTATAATGTCATATATGTTCATAAACTCACGCCTTTAAATACTTTTTAATATCAGAAACGCCTGTGTACTTTTCTACTGCACCGTCTTTTGCGATAACAAGTGTAGGAGCTTGCTTAATGCCAAACTCATTTGTAAGCTCAACATTCTCATTCGCCAAAAGCTTTACATAAGGCACGTTAGCTTTGTCAAGAAGAGAAGCCGCTATTTTACAGTTAGGACATGTTGCAGTTGTGAAAAGGTAGTATCCCTCTGAAGATGCCACTGTTTTTTCCTCTTTAACTTCTTCCGGTGCTGCTTTCTTAGAACCCTTTAAAACTGAGTTTTCAATATCGTATACTTTTCTTTCAGAATACTCCTGAGACTTACCATCGTTCCAGTTCTGAACAGGACGATAGTAACCTGTGATACGGCTGTAAACCTCTGTTTTTTCACCACATTCGGGACAAGTATACTGCTCACCCTGAATATATCCGTGATTTTTACATACAGAGTATGTGGGTGAAAGTGTGTAGTAAGGCAAGCTGTAGTTTTCTGCAACCTTGCGAACAAGATTTGCTGCAGCTTTCCAGTCAGGAAGCTTTTCGCCCAAGAACGCATGGAATACTGTTCCTGATGTGTAAAGTGTCTGAAGCTCGTCCTGAATATCAAGAGCTGTGAAGATATCTTCTGTGTAACCAACAGGCAAGTGAGAGCTGTTTGTGTAATAAGGCTTGTCCTTGTCGCCCGCTGTGATTATTCTCGGATAATGCTTTAAGTCGTGCTTTGCAAGACGATATGCAGTAGACTCTGCAGGAGTTGCCTCTAAGTTATACAAATCGCCGTACTCTTCCTGATAGTCAGAAAGTCTTTCACGCATATGATTTAAAACATCTTTTGTAAACTGCTGTGCCTTTTCATTTGTTAAGTTCTCGCCAATCCACTTAGCATTTAAGCACGCCTCATTCATACCAACAAGACCGATTGTTGAGAAGTGGTTGTTAAATGTTCCAAGATAACGCTTTGTATAAGGATACAATCCTGAATCAAGAAGCTTGCTTATAACAGTTCTCTTAACTTTTAGAGAACGCGCTGAAATATCCATCATATGGTCAAGCTTCTTATAAAAATCTGCCTCGTCTTCAGCAAGGAACGCAATTCTCGGGATATTGATTGTTACAACACCAACAGAACCTGTTGACTCACCGCTTCCGAAGAAACCGCCTGACTTCTTTCTTAGTTCACGAAGGTCAAGACGAAGTCTGCAGCACATACTTCTTACATCACTGGGCTCCATATCGGAGTTGATGTAGTTTGAAAAATATGGTGTTCCATACTTTGATGTCATCTCAAATAACAAACGGTTGTTTTCTGTATCAGACCAGTCAAAGTCACTTGTGATTGAATAAGTAGGAATAGGATACTGGAAGCCTCTGCCGTTAGCATCGCCTTCAATCATAACCTCGATAAACGCCTTGTTTACCATATCCATTTCCTTCTGACAATCCTTGTACTTAAACGGCATTTCCTTGCCGCCAACGATACAGTTAAGCTCAGATAAGTCATTAGGAACAACCCAGTCAAGAGTAATGTTAGAGAATGGTGCCTGTGTTCCCCATCTGCTCGGTGTGTTAACGCCGTAGATAAATGACTCGATGCACTTTTTAACCTGGTTATAATCTAAGTTGTCAACCTTAACGAAAGGCGCAAGATATGTGTCAAATGAAGAAAACGCCTGAGCGCCTGCCCATTCATTCTGCATAATACCGAGGAAGTTTACCATCTGGTTACAGAGAGTTGCAAGGTGACTTGCAGGTGAAGAAGTAATCTTACCTGT